>VEPD01000331.1 GCA_012027035.1 Ruminiclostridium sp.
GTCCACACCGACGCCTACCACGCCGCCAAGGTCCACACCGACGCCTACCACGCCGCCAAGGTTCACGCCGCCGCCTACCACACCGCCAAGGTCCACACCGACGCCTACCACACCTGCTTTAGCTACGCCAACACCTGCACCAAAAGCAACTGTACCGGTAAAGGCTTCCTCCGCTCCGTTTGAGGTACAATTAAAGACACTCGATTATGTTACCATATGTGATTTCATAGTTACTGACTTGAAATTAACTTATAAAGCCGATGGCAGCAAGATTGGCACGGGCAATATGATCATAGCTGACAATTACAAGGTGGAGGTCAATCTTAGTATTTCAGAACATACCGGAAGAACGGTCACCAGGGGCACGGCTTCGCTTATAAAAGCGGCTGAATTCAAAAACAGTGGGATAACATTAAGCAGGATTACTGCAAATACTGCCGTGGGTAAAGCTGTAGCGGACGGGTACATAGCCGTTTCCTCAAAGAGGACGATACAGGAGCAGGGGAACCTTATGGGAGATTTATATTCAATGCCGTTTAAAAACAGCAAGATAACACCTAACGGCAATATCTCGATAAATGATGTCCCTGTATTCCATTATGGAAACCTTACTTTCGAAAAAGCGGCATCAGCCTTGATAACGATTGCAGATGATGTCAGAGGCAGTTCCGGATATATAAAATTATTCAGCGGCACAGTGCAGAACAATCTTGGACTTGAAACTGTTGATAATATAGGCTTGAAATATACATATACCGATGTCGCATTTGACAGGGACGGTCTGCTTACAGGGATCATGAAGCTCAAAGAGATGCAGACGATCCGGCTTGTCGTACCGGCAGGGCTTGGTTTGAAGGCCTATGGTTCGTCTATGTCATTCAGCAAGGGAGAGACCGACAAATCTGTAAGCTTTATAAGCGGAGCGGTTTTATTGCCATTCAAGACTTTTGACGACCAGCTGCCGGTGGATCTTTCATTGAGCGCATTAGCAAATACAAATACCGTACAGGCAATCGATATAAAGAGTATAAAAGATGCAGGAGCATCCAATTCAGCAAAGCTTTCAATCAGGCAGAACAATATACTGGATGAGTCAATGTTCTATATGGCTGAGAGGATACAGGACTATTCTCTTCTCATATTACCTGTGGATTTGAAGGCGCAGGAAACTCTGTCCAGCGTCGTATTCCAAGTTAATGATTGGAACGGCGGGGGCTTCATGATAAAGGACAAGGCCATGACGCCAGCCCTTGTAGGAAATTGTCAGGAGGAGAATGGAGACGAGATGGGAATCACACCCGGTAAAGTATCTGTTGACCTGGATAGAGAAAATGTGCTTGGACAGGAAGGTCCGGCGGATACAAAGAATAACGATTGGACTGGAATTCTGGTGAAGAATGGCGTAGTATCGCTGCCGCCAGCAATCATAATGACTGAAAACAATGGCAGAATCCGGTTCAAGCTCACAGAAGGAGAGTTGTTATACGACAGGAACGGTATATCATATCAGAATGTAAGCTATTCACAGAAAGGCATGCCTGCAAATCTTGGAGATAAGCTAGGCGGCTTTATGGATATCAAAGTATTTGACTCACTGATCGATATATATGGGAACAAGGTCAATGTTGAAATCAATGGAGAGATGGGAATCCCCTTGTTCAACTATGAGAAGGTCAAAATCAAGATCTATACCAGCAAGGTAACAGGGAAGATGGTCTGCAGCGTGGCTGAAACAGAGCTTGACCCTTCAAAAAGCGGGGAATTGAAGATTAAAATATTTGGAGGTTATCTGCAGGAGGATGGGCTTCATATGAATGGCTCATTGAATTTTAATTTTCCAGACAAACTGGTAGTTTCGGATGTTAAATTCAACGAGTTGATTGTACCTTCCGATATGGAATTGATGACTGCTGAAGGTAACAAAGATGGTAAATACGGTAAAGCCCTGTTTGACAAACCTTATGATATAAAATTCCATGATTTTAATATGGAGATAAGGGCGCTTTCGTTATTATCAAAAAAAGAGTCAGTCAACATATCGCTTGCACCAAAATTATATGCCGAGGGTGAAAAATATACTCTCAAGCAGAAGGGAACAGAAACCTCCCAGCTAAAGAGTATTGATTTTTATCAGAGCAGTTTGACCCTATGGGGCGGAATGCAGCTTTCGGATAATCTTACATTGGATGCAAACGAGGATTTTGACAGGCTTGTCATTTCACAAGCCTTCTCCAACCCGGATATAAGCTATGATGAATCAATTTCAAAACTACGGCTGAATTTTGAAGAGTTCGTTACTGTCAATTCAATTGTTACCCCTGCTGTATCATCAGAAGATAGCAGTATTGTCGAATATGAAACAAAAGAATTGAATATGCTTTTTGATGCGGCAAGCTCACTGACAGAATCTGCTGTAAGTGCAAAAGTCAGAATGGGATATGACCGTGGGCACAACAGAAGCTTTTTCGTTCTTGGTACATATTATAATGATCCAAACGGAGGAATTGATTACAAATATGGTCATGTAAATAAAATTCAAGGTATTTTCGGCTATAATATCGATATGGAGAAGGGCGAAGATAACCGGTTTGTTATTCCGAAAGGAGATTCTGCACTCTTTGATTCTGTTGATAATATGAAGGTGAGTCAGAAGGAGGATGGCAATTACTTCTTTGCGATGTCAGGAGTCATGTCCGTTGGCTTTACCATCCAGGGATATTCATTGACAGTCGGTGAAATCCGGGATCTGTACCTGGTTGTAGAAAAAGGGCCTAATGTAGAAACAGGAGGAGATTTCTGGGCTCCAACTGATGTTTTCTCATTGGTTGCGGAAACGGATTATAAGCTTTTGGGACGTTCGCAATTTGGCTATTATCATCCGGACAGATGGATGAATTGCAGTGTTAACCTATATGATGTCGAGATGTATAACTTCACACTGAGCGGTGACCTCGGTTTTGACATATCCCCTAAGTTCTGGGAGTTCCGCGTAGGCTATCCGGAGATACTGAATGCCGATGTCAATGGATTATTTGATGCCGGATTCGGTATCATGTTCAGAAGTTCGGATATACCCGATGACAGTTACATTAAAGCAAGAATGGCTGGTAGCTTTGATACCGGGGATATAACGATATCACCCGTATATGTCAGGGCGTATTTATATGCCGGAGCGGAGGGTCAATATTACTTTGACCAGAAGCTTTTCAATCTGGATGTTTATCTGCGCGGAGGCGTAGAGGGTGGAATTAAGGCCTTTGGTAAGCGATATGCCATAATCCACCTTATGATGGATGCAAACGGCAAGCTGAGTAATGGAGGCGGGAACTGGAACTTGGACGCCGATGTAGGTATACATTATTCGCTTGATTTGTGGCTTGATGAAATAGAAGGCTCTGTAAACTGGCATATATACAGGAGCTTCTAGCAATTAAAAAAAAATGAAATTTAACCCTGCCGGAAATGCTTCAAATACTGATTTAGTATTGCAAAGAAGGAGAGAATACCATGCCTAATAATATAACCATGTACCTGCTTAACAGGAAGAAAACATAATGATGGAAAGCATCTGTTTATCTAATAAACAAGCCCGCAGGTTCATACTTCTTAAGCATGGACTTATAGGTAGTTACAAATTCTCTGGCAAACAGGGCGTGCTTGATTTTGTCCGTCAGGCGGGCTGTATTCAATATGACCCCATTGATGTATGCGGCAGAAACTCCGAGCTTGTTTTGCAGTCGAGGGTCAAGGGTTTCACAAAGCAACTGCTGTATTCACTTTTGTACGAGGATAGAACGCTACTCGACTATTTCGATAAAAACCTTGCGATCATCGAAACCAAAGACTGGCCTTATTTCCGGCGGTATCGTGAAGCACATAAAACCGGTGGCAGAAGTCACAGCGAGGTCAATGCCGTATGCGGCGAAATCAAGGATATCATCCGGGAAAAGGGAGCTGTTTCGTCAGCGGATATTGGATTTAATGATACGGTTAAATGGTATTGGAGTGATACAAAGCTCTCCCGTGCCGCACTTGAAACCATGTATTTCCGTGGTGATTTGGCGGTGCACCACAAGAAAGGGACAATCAAGTATTACGACCTTACTGAGAACTGTGTTGATGTTGAACTATTGAATACACCGGAGCCGTATCCCGATGAACTTGACCACCAAAAATGGCGTGTACTGCGCCGAATTGGTGCGGTGGGACTGCTGTGGAACAAATCCTCCGATGCGTGGCTGAATATCTGGGAATTGAGATCTGCCGAGCGAAACGAGATTTTCAGGCAGTTGCTTGCAGAAGAAAAAGTCCTTGAGATTACGGTTGATGGTATAATGGACAAGCTGTATTGCCTTTCTACCGACCGGGGTTTACTCGAAACAATCATGCAGGAACCTGAACTAAAAGCCCGTTGTGAGCTGATTGCTCCGCTTGACAATATGCTTTGGGACAGGCGGCTTGTCAAGGCGCTGTTTGATTTTGACTACAAATGGGAAATCTATACGCCTGAAGCACAGCGTAAATTCGGCTACTATGTCCTGCCGCTGCTATACGGCGACCGCTTTATCGGAAGAATTGAGGCAATATGCGACCGCAAGGCGAAAACACTGGTTGTGAAAGATATCTGGTATGAAAAAGGTGTAAAAAAGACTAAGAAGATGCAAACCGTCATTGATAGTTGTATAAACAAATTTACTGACTTTAATGAATGTAAATATACTTTTCTGACAGATGGTTTTTAAACATAATAAGATAACACTGTTCCGGCAGGAAATAAAAATATGATGCCCGGGTAATAATAAAGGATATTGAGGATAAAATAATAAAAAATAGAAAGGTGGTGGGATAATGGGAAGCTATGATGCTCCGAAAATGCAGGTTAAATGCGGTGTTGAAAATTGTCATTACAACAAAAGCCGTATGTGTCATGCCGATAATTTGGAAGTAAACACTATGGGTGATGGTAAAGCGGAAACCAGTGACGGTACTTCCTGCATTACATTTAAAAACAGTAAATAGAGGTAAAAATGATCTCAGCTTTGACCCCATTTATTATATGCTGAACTTTATTTAGCTCATTTACAGGATATTATGTTAATACAAAAAATCTCTGGAGTGGTTTTAACTACACCAGAGATTTTTTGTATGACTTTCATGTCCCGCCCCTTTCAGTAAGCTTACTTAAGTAATTTTTTGTATGGCTGATATATGATAGACCTTAACAAAAATTCATTATAGATTAAATAAATAATGTCGAATGTTGAAAATTATATAGAAAAATGTCAAAACATTTTTATTGACAAAACGCAATTAAATTAATATACTTTGATAATACCAAATAAATACATAAAATGAAAAGTTAAAAGCCATATAAATAAATTAACATAAAAAACAAAAAAATGAACAAAAAGAACGTTATGAGACTCATGGCACAATTTACCTTGTATGTAACAAATATAAAGGCTTTATATTAATTTTTTAAATTTTAAGATGATTATTTCATTTTAATATAAACGGGAAATCTAAAGACCAATCTAATTGGCAAGGGTGGTTACAATGGACAAAATAAAGTTATTTTGTTTTCCTTACGCCGGTGGGTCATCTATATCGTACAAGAAATGGAAAAAGTATTTACATTTATCAATTGATTTATGTCCTGTAGAATTGGCAGGGAGGGGAAATAGAACCAAAGAACCCTGCTATAATAATCTTGATGAAACGCTGGACGATGTTTTCAATTTAGTAAAAATGCAAATTAGAAATTCCAGGTACGCTCTTTTTGGGCATAGTATGGGAAGCTTGATTGCATATGAATTAAGTCATAAAATCATAAAATCCGGATATGGCAAACCTATGCATCTTTTTATTTCAGGAAGGCAAGCTCCTCAAACACGAAAAGAATCAAAAAGTATGTGTACATTACCAGATGAGGAGTTTAAAAAGGAGATTATAAAACTAGGGGGTACATCAAGTAATTTTTTTGAGCATAAAGAATTAACAGATATTTTTCTGCCACTGCTAAAGGCAGATTATAAAATTGTAGAAAGCTATGTATATGCTGAAAAAAACAAGAAACTTGATTGCGGTATAACGGTTTTCAATGGCGAAGAAGACGATATGGCACTGGAAGATATATATGGATGGAGAGAACACACAAAAAATGAATTGAATATTTATAATTTTAAAGGCGGGCATTTTTTTATTAACGACAACGCGGAGCAAATTGTCAATATCATAAATCAAACTTTTACAAAAGAAAAGATAAGTATTTAAAGTAATCTATTATACTTTAAAATATTATAGTTTTTTCATATAGAAAATCTGGAAACTGTGATGAGAGTATACGAAAATGATTATGTATGAAAGTTTGATTGATACAATTAAAGACAAAAACACGAATAACAAAGGCATTACTTTTGTAATTAATGAAAATGAGAGTAGATATTTTTCATATAACGAAATTTATTCTAAATCACTTGGAATTTTATATGGCTTACAATGTAAAGGGATAAAGCCGGGTGATGAATTAGTTTTTCAAATAGAAGATAATCAAGAGTTTATCTTTCTTTTTTGGGCGTGTTTGCTTGGCGGAATTATCCCAGTGCCTGTTACTGTAGGTAATAATGATGAACACAGACTGAAATTGTTCAAAATATTGGAAGTTTTGAAGAAACCCAATCTGATTACCGGCCAGGAAACGCTCGAAACATTGAAAAGGTTTGCAGATTCCAAGTTGCCGGGTAAAATCAAAGATAATACCAGATATAATGTAATATTATTGGATGAATTTGTGAATGCAAAGAAATCAGGAAATGCTTCGGCTTCAGGAATTATCTATAAAGCTCAACCTGAAGATATTGCATTTATCCAATTCTCGTCGGGCTCGACCGGCGAACCGAAGGGAGTAGTTTTAACCCATGAAAATCTATTAACAAATATAAATGCTATGATCAGCCGTACGGTAATGAACTCACGCGATTCCATGCTGAGTTGGATGCCGCTGACCCATGACATGGGGTTGATATTAGTTCATTTGACGGGGCTTGCTGCGGGAATTGACCAATATCTGATGCCTACGTCCCTGTTCATAAGACATCCTCTCTTATGGCTTGAAAAAGCCCATCAATATAAAGCAACGCAGCTTTATTCGCCCAATTTCGGCTTCAAGCATTTTATGACATATTTTAATCCCGAGGCTGCAAAACATTGGGACTTATCACACGTGCGGCTGATATACAACGGGGCTGAGCCTATTTCTGTCGGAATATGCAATGATTTTTTGGATCAAATGCAAAAGTACGGATTAAAAAGGAATTCCATGTTTACAGTTTATGGATTGGCGGAAGCTTCAGTCGGTGTTTCCAGCCCGCCGCCCGGCGAAGAGTTTGTTTCCTATAACATAGACAGGAGATTTCTTTCCGTTGGACAGGCAGTAAAAGAGACCGACGGCAAAGATAATAAATACGTGGCATTTGTGGATGTAGGTTCCCCCATAGATGATTGTTATGCAAGGATTTATGATGAAACAAGCGGAGTATTGTCGGATAATATTGTGGGTTATATACAAATAAAAGGGAAAAATGTGACAAACGGATATTACAACAACAGTAAAGCGACTCTTGAGGCATTCACGGAAGACGGATGGCTAAACACCGGGGATTTAGGATTCATGAGGGACGGGCATATTATAATTACCGGCAGGGCGAAGGATATAGTTTTTATCAACGGACAGAACTATTATCCACACGATATAGAAAGAGTGGCTGAAGACGTTGATGGAATAGAACTGGGTAAGGCAGCCGCATGTGGTGTATTCAACAAAGAGGAGCAAAAAGAAGATATAATTGTTTTTGTTTTATTCAAAAAGAAGTTGGAAGACTTTGTCCCTTTGGCAATTAACTTAAAGAATCATATAAGCAAGCAGATGGGATTGGAAATAAAAGAAGTTATACCAATAAAAAAGATGCCCAGGACAACCAGTGGAAAGATACAGAGATATAAACTGGGTGAAATGTATGAAAACGGCGAATTTTCAGACACGACCCTGAAAATTGGCAGGTTGGTAAATAAAGAGCTTGGGGAAAGAAGGATCGATAATCCTGAAAATGAGCTGGAACAAAAACTGGTAGAAATATGGGAAGAAGTACTTGGTATAAAAATAATAGGGATAAACGGCAGCTTCTTTGAAATGGGAGGACATTCATTAAAGGCGGCAAATCTGATATCAAGGATTCATAAGACATTCAACGTGGAGATCCCTTTAACGGAGATTTTTAAAAATCCGACGGTTAAAATGCTTGCAGAGCATATAAAGCAGGCGGAATTTAGCGCATATTTACCCATAGTGCCGGCAGGGGAAAAGGAATATTATCCGGTATCTTCCGCGCAAAAGAGGATATTTTTGATTAACCAGCGTGAAAATATCCATACCGCTTATAATATACCCGTAGCGCTGACGGTGGAAGGCGCTCTGGATAAAGGACGGTTGGAAAGGGCATTTAAAGCTCTTGTAAAAAGGCATGAAGCCTTGCGGACATCCTTTGGATTAGTAGACGGGGAGGTTGTACAGAGGGTACATAAGGATGTTGATTTTGAAATAACGTACATGGAAACGGAAGAAGATAATATAAAAGATGTTATTACAGATTTTATCCGTCCCTTTGATTTGAAAAAAGCGCCGTTATTCAGAATAGGACTTGTCGGATTGGCAAAGGACAGGCATATACTGCTGCTTGACATGCATCACATAATATCGGACGGTACATCGGCAGGTATATTTATAAAAGAATTTGCCGGATTATATGAAGATAGGGATCTGCCTGAATTAAGGATACAATACAAAGATTTTGCAGTATGGGAGAGAGAGCAGCTTAAAACAGGAGCGGTAAAGAAGCAGGAAGAGTACTGGTTGAATGCCTTTTCGGAAGGAATACCGGCGCTTTCCATGCCGCTTGATTATAAAAGGCAGCACATGCAGAGCTTTGAGGGGAGCAACATTAAATTTGCCATTCCTATTGAAGTGGTTGAGAAATTAAACAGGTTATCAAGAAAATGCAATGTCACTCTAAACACTTTGATATTTTCCATTTATAATGTATTGTTGAGCAAGTACAGCGGACAGGAGGACATAATAGTAGGTTCCATAACGGCAGGAAGACATCATCCCGACATGGACAATCTCATCGGGGTGTTTATCAATTTTTTACCGGTTAAAAACAAGGTGAAGGCAGGCGATACGTTTGCAGAGTTTTTAGTTTCCGCAAACAGTTCAATGCTAAGCGCTTATGAGAATCAGGATTACCCGTTCGATAAAATTATAGAGAATGTGTCAGTAAGGATAGACCCGTCAAGGAATCCGATATTCGATACCATGTTAATTTTTCATAATGAGATTGACATGTCAGTTTTTCCGGAGATTGACGGCTTGAAATATTCAAGGTATGAATTGGATTCAAATACATCCGTATTGGATTTTAAAATAGATGTTGATATTGGCAGCAGCGGAGAATTAAACTGCGCCCTTGAATCCAATGTAAATTTATTCAGAAAAAAGAGCATGGAAGAATTTATCAGACATTTCAATATGCTCATGGTATGTATCGTCAATAATCCTGAACAAAAGCTGTCAGAGGTAGAACTATTTACGGAAGGGGAAAAGTTGCAAATAGCTGAAAAGAGGACGATAAACACAGCATTATATAAATCGCCTCTCAGTATGGCCGTAAGCGCTACATTTGTCTCTGAGCCGGTTAAAGACTATATCAGATGGTGGTGCAAACAATTCGATGAAAATGTCACAGTGCAATTTGCTTCATACAATCAGGTATTCCAGGAACTTTTAGATCCGAACAGCCTTATTTCGACGAACACGGCGGTCAACTTGCTACTAATACGATTCGAGGACTTGGTACGGGATGACTCTTCATCAGAAGAAGAAAAATGTGGGAAACTTGAAAGAAACTTTAAGGAACTCATGGAAACGTTGGAAAATAAAAAAAAGACAGTACCTTACTTTATAGGGGTTTTTCCCGTTTCTACCCATTTGAGCGGGGCGATGGTAAATTTCTTGGAAGACATGAATACTAGATGGAAAAGAGTTCTAGCAGAGATTGAGAATGTATATATAATAGATTTTACCAGTTTGGCTGAGCTTTATAACATTCAGGAAATATTTGATGCTGTGAAAGACAAAGCAGGACATCTGCCGTTCAGCGATGAATATTATGCTGCGATAGGAACGGAAATTGCGCGAAAAATATGTTCATGGAAAAAGCAGGTATTCAAGGTGATAGCGCTCGACTGCGACAACACCCTGTGGAAAGGTATATGCGGGGAAGATGGGGCTTCAGGCGTTATTGTGGAGGAACCTTATATGGAACTCCAGAAATTCATGCTGCGGAAAAATGAAGAAGGGATGCTACTTGTTCTGTGCAGCAAGAATAATGAAGCGGACGTATGGGAGGTCTTTGAAAAGAATACTCAAATGATGTTGAAAAAGGAGCATTTTGCAGCATGGCGCGTCAACTGGCAGTCTAAGATGAAAAACATGAAAGAATTGGCAGATGAGTTGAACGTGGGCTTGGACAGTTTTATATACATAGACGACAATCCTGTTGAATGCTCGGAAATAATGATGGGCTGCCCGGAAATCTTAACATTGCAATTGCCGGGGAACCCAAAACAAATCTCTGCATTTTTACAGCATATATGGGCATTTGACAGGTTCAAAGTCACAGAAGAAGACAAAAAGCGTACAAAAATGTACACGGCTGAAAAAAGACGGCAGGAAGCACAAAATACAAGGCTCTCGTTGGCAGAATTCTTAAAAGGGCTTGAACTTAAAATGAGTATAAATATAATGGAGAAGCCTCAGCTCACCAGGGTTGCCCAATTGACTCAGAGGACAAATCAGTTCAATTTAAGTACGATCCGCAGGACAGAGGATGAGATTGAAGCCCTTATTTGTGTGCATGGATTGGAATGCCGGGTAATAGATGTATCAGACAGGTTTGGGGATTACGGGA
>VEPD01000045.1 GCA_012027035.1 Ruminiclostridium sp.
GCACTGATGAAAATATAACTTCCGCTATAAATTTCTGCAAACGCAGTCCCTCCGGCCAGCATTTGCAGAAAAATCGGAAGTAATATTTTCAGTGCTCCTACGTCATTGCTTTTTGTTTCCCCTGACGCACGGGCAGCCTGACAAGCACCTCCGTCCCCTTGTCCTTTTCACTGGAAATTGTAATAATACCCGAATGAGCTTCCACTATCTCCCTGGCAATGGCCAGTCCAAGGCCGGTACCGCCCATTTCCCTCGATCGTGCCTTGTCGACCCTGTAAAATCTTTCAAAAATTCTCGGAAGATCGTTTTCCGGTATGCCTATGCCTGTATCGGACACCTTCATATACACTTCATTTTTAGTTTTCCCAATATAAACCGATATTTTACCGTTTTCAGGCGTATATTTTATAGCGTTGCTCAAAAGATTGAAAACCACCTGCTCAATCCTTCCGTAATCAGCTTCGATGTTGGGTATAATGCCGATAACATGGCTCTCAAGCGTTTGCTTCTTATTGCCTGCTTCCATCTCCATCTTCTCTACAGCGTTTTTAACAAGGCTGACAAAGGACATCTCCTCCATATTCCATTTCAGCTGCCGATTGTCCAGGCTGGACAGCTGGAGCAGATCCTTGACAAGCCTTGTCATTCTGTCAGCTTCGGAATTAATGACACCGAGAAACCTTTCTGCAGATTCCCTGTCGTCAAGGGCTCCGTCCAGAAGGGTCTCTGCATAGCTCTTGATTGATGTCAGCGGCGTCTTCAGTTCATGTGAAACATTTGCCACAAACTCCTTCCGCATATTCTCCAGCCTTTCCTGTTCGGTAATATCCTGAAGTACTGCTATTATACCTCCAGGCTTTTTTTTCTCATCGGTAAATACAGCAAAGTAAACCCTTACAGACCTGTCGCTTATTTTAATGGTTACTTCTCCGGACCTGTTTGAGCTTAAATAAAGTACATCCTCTATGGAATAATCGATGCCAAACCTTTTGGCATAATAGTCAAAATCATATATAAGTTCTTCTTCGCCGAGTATCCGCCTGGATGCAGGATTTGTATGAATCACCCTGCCGTTTATATTGAAAGCGATGATACCGTCCGTCATATAATTGAAGATGGTTTCCATTTTGTTTTTTTCGCTGGATATTTGGGTAAGATTGTCTTTAAGGCTGATTGCCATGAAATTGAAAGTCTCGGTCAGCTTGCTTATCTCATCGTTGGAGGCCTTTACTTCCAAAAGCTGGTCAAAATCTCCCGCTGCAATGCTCCTTGCCTTATTCATAAGCCTGGCCAGAGGGGCCGTGATTGTCTTTGACAGAAAATAACCGAGAAAGAACGCAACCGCCATTGCCACCAGCAGACCGGTGAAAATAATATCGTTGAAATTCTCGATGATACCGATCCAGTCGTTATCGTCATACTTGAAGTAAATTATATAATCCCCTTTGGGTCTGGCATAGTCGAAAAATTTAGTGTCCCCAAACTTCTCCAGTATCTGCTTGCCGCCTTCACCGCCGGCCATAGCCTGCAGAAAATTGTCCGATTTCAACAAAACGCCGGTGACAGCTCCGGGATTATCCAAAAAGTACTTGTCATTTGAAGCTATGAATTTACCTTTTTTATCTGTAATGGTGTAGCTCTTATCTAATTCATTAGCTGAAAAAAATTTACCGCTGGCCGTTAATTCATCTAACAATTCCTGCTGATTGGGATTGCCGCTATCGATATTCCCCTTTTTGAATCCGAATTGAATATCTTCTTTAAATTTCTTGTAATAGCTGTCCTCAACCTGCTTGTTAAGAAACAAACCTATGGGTATGATCAGACAGAACGTAACCAGACAAAAAAAGCTCACCAGCCTCCACTGCAAACTTTTCAGGAACATAAAAACCTCGCATTTACCGGCGAGGGCGGGCATGGAAACCCGCCCCTACGGTTTAGATTCTTGTAGGGGCGGGTCTCTGCGCCCGCCCTCCAAAATTCACTGCTTGTTAAAATAATACCCTACGCCTCTTTTAGTCATTATATATTCACATACGGAGGGGTCCTTTTCAAGCTTCTCCCTGACCCTTCTGATGGTGACGTCCACGGTCCGCACATCGCCGTAATACTCGTAGCCCCATACTTTTTCCAGGAGATTCTCCCTGGAAAATATCTGTCCGGGATGCATGGCAAGAAATTTAACCAGTTCAAACTCTCTTAATGTCAATTCAATAATGTTGACGTCCCGCTTCACCTCATACCGGTCGACATCTATTACAAGGCTTCCGCATCTGATGAAGCTCCCCTTGCTGACCTCGGTCTCCTCAATTGCCGTCCTGCGGATGTTGGCTTTGACTCTGGCCATCAGCTCGCGCTGGCTGAACGGCTTGGTAATATAATCATCGGCGCCCAGCTCCAGGCCAAGAACCTTGTCAACCTCTTCCTCCCTGGCAGTGAGCATCAATATGGGTGTTGATATTTGCTGTCTCAGCTTCCGGCATACAGTGAAGCCATCCATCTTCGGCAGCATCACGTCCAGTAATATAAGGTCCGGCTTCCCGCTCAAAGCCTGTTCAATTGCCTGCTCACCGTCATAAGCCTCTATAGTGTCGAAGCCTTCCTTTTTCAGATTGAACTTCAGGATTTCAACTATATTTTTCTCATCATCGACGATCAACACTTTTTTACTCACTAGACACACTCCTTCATCCCTTTTGTATACAAATAACATTATATCATTAAACAGATGAAAAAGAAGTACAAATTTTACACAAAGCTGTCATGATCTTGTAATAAACCTGAAATTCACTCTTCGAAAACCCCTGTCACTTTGGAGCATTACAGCCACACCGCAGGGATTTCCCCTGAACCAGGCTTTCTGTCACAGATGGGCGGTCTTAGTGGCCAATTATATCAGTTAGCTGATCTTTATCCAGAAGATCAAAAAAGGTTTTGACAACCACCTTGTCAAGACAGCCTCTTTCAGTATCCTCCAGCAGGATCTGCCTTGCTTTTTCAAGTGAAAGCTTATCTCTGTAAGGTCTCTGGGAATATAACGCATCAAATATATCTGCAACCGCAAGAATTCTGGATTCCAGAGTGATCTCGTCTCCCGAAAGTCCATCGGGATACCCCGTCCCGTTCAGCTTTTCATGGTGGTGCCTCACTGCATCCAGGCAGCCTTGAAGGCAATTCAGCGGCTTACAGATAGTTTCACCCACAATGGTATGCCTTTTCATTATCTCAAACTCTTCTTCCGTCAATTTACCCGTCTTGTTGAGAATCATCTCCGATACTCCCACCTTACCGATATCGTGAATAATTCCGGCCATTTCCACATGATTTGCTTTCTCCAAAGACATACCCATTTTCAGCGCGATCTCTTTACTGATAATGCCTACTCTTCTTGTATGTCCATCCGTATATTTGTCCTTTGCTTCGATCACATTTGCCAGTGAAATAATCAAGCTTTTGACATTATCCACTTCCTGCTGAAAGTCCATTTTTAGGAGCTCATATAACCGTGCAATTTCACGGTTGGATTCCCTGAGTTCTTGATACTTCTGAGCCAGAGAGTCGGAAAGCTCTTTTTTATCCAGACCATTCTGCACTATTTTGATAAGACTGCCGTTATCCCAGGGTTTTTCAAGATAATAATACAGTCCTACCTCATTGATGCTTTTTATTGCATTTTCCTTGTCTGCATAACCGGTCAGCAGTATAGACACCGTATTGGGACTTTTTTTCTTTACATTTTTAAAGAACTCCAGGCCGTTCATTCCCGGCATCATAAAATCCGATATGATAAGGTCAACCTGCTGCCGCTCCAATTCTTCCGACTCCAAAGCCAGTACGGGATCATTGAAAGCGGTGACATTATGTTTTAAAACTGTTTGAATTAGTGTAGAAAGAGTCGTTGTTATCATTCTTTCGTCATCAACAACCAGGATTCGTTTGCTCAAGATGCCCTCCCCCTTTGATCTAAAACCATTCTACCATAAAATTGATGCAAAATATAGATTCCCAAATTGTAAAGTTCTTTAACATTTTGACAATCTCAGTATTTTACTGTAAAACAAGGTCGATAAATGATATACTTTAGGCAGGTCTACAGACAAGCGCTGGTGAAAATATAAAAGGATCGGTGAGGATCATTGAGTGTAAGAAAAAATAAACGGACCTTAAAAAAGAGAATACGAATATTAATGTCATTCACTATATTTTTTGCGGTCTTTCTTTTCAGCAGCATAATCATGGTTAATGTCCTGCAATCCTTTAAATTCCAGGCAGTATTTATTTCAGGATATATCAGTAATTTTATTGCACAGGATATGGGTTCCCCTTTCTTTATAGATCAGCTCGGCATCAAAGGCCTGGAGGATTTCAACCCCGATAGTCCCAAAGCAATTCAGTGGATAAACAGTATACTGGAGGGCGAAAAAGGAAAAACCATTCTCCGGGGCATTATTGCCGGATCTGATACTAAACTGTCTGATTTACCCAAATCCGACATTGATACCAATGCGAAAGCCCAACGCATTATTCTGCCTTATTTCGGCCCCACCAATATGATTCATAATGTGATCGAGTTAAACGGGAATGTAATTTATGAAAGCCCCATACCTGGAAAAGGCAGCTTTAAGCCGTATCCTGCAGAAAGAACCCATGTTCCGCCCGACAAAACGCAAAATCATATTATAGATGCATTGATGCACTATTTTTCCGATTCAGCTGTCTCCACACCACTTTTCAGTTCCTCGGGAAAACAGATAGGAAGCATAACTTCATCATTGGATTACGAATACCTGGTATACATATATATGGTTTTAGCTTCCGCCATTGTGCTTGCCGGACTTTTTTCACTTTTTATTGCAAGTATAGTCGGTAAGCTTTTGTCAATAAGTATAACAAAGCCGTTAATAACTCTGGAGGAAAAAATAGACGCTCTAGCCAAAGAAAATTTTGAAGTGGGGATGAACAAGCAAATTTTACTGAAAAAGCCCCTGCGGGAAATCGAAAATCTAGCTGCTTCCACAAACAACATAATGCGAAGAATGCAGGAATACAGTAAACTGCTGGAAGAGCAAAAATTAATATTGGAGAGCCAGAATGAAGAGCTGGAATCACAAAATGAAGAACTTCTGGAAACTCAGCAAAAAGTTGAGGAAGCTCAGACAATGCTGGTTCAAAGTGAGAAAATGGCTTCCATCGGTCAGCTCACTGCGGCAATTACCCATGAAATCAACACACCTCTAGGGGCTATCAACAGTAATGTACAGTTTACGGAAATGCTCGTGAATCAATTGGATAAAAATCCTCTTGTTGATTCCAACAGTGAGCTTACAGACATTGCGGGTAAATTGAAAGAGACAAATTCGGTAAATCTATTGGCCTGCGGGCGGGTCATCGAAATCATCAGAAGCCTTAAAACCTTCTCAAAGCTTGACCAGGCTGAGTTTCAGGAAGCCAATATAAATGAAGGCATACAAAGTGTTCTGGTGCTCACCTCCAATCTATGGAAAAACAAGATCACCCTTCACGAGGAATATGGTAACCTACCACCTGTAAAATGCTTTCCGGGGCTTCTAAACCAAGTGTTTATGAATATTTTTGTCAATGCCGTACAGGCAGTTGAAAATCAGGGAGATATTTATATCCGGACCTATGAAGACGAAAAATACATTAACATA
>VEPD01000268.1 GCA_012027035.1 Ruminiclostridium sp.
CTCCATAGGTATACCATTATTGTCTTGAGCCTTTAAATATTCCTTCTGCTTATGCATAAGCTGTGATTCATCTATATCCAGGTACCTTTTTATCGGCTTGCCGATAAGCTGCTCGATACTTTTAACCTGAAAGAGATTCAAGCCTTCATTGTTTGAAAATATTATCAGGTTATCTTTTACAATGAGAATAGCGAAAGGTGACAGGTCCACCAGCTTCTCATAACGGTCCTTGCTTTTCCGAAGATTATCCTCAGCCGCCTTGCGCGCCGTTATGTCAACAAGTGAGATAACCACGCCCCGTATTATATTTTCATTAGTGCAGTATGGAGCATATTTCAGCAAATACCATTTGCCGTTGGTACTCTGTACTTCCCTTTCAATAGGCGTAAGACTGCTCGTAACCTCACGGGCTTCCTTTGTAAGATCCTCGCACTTCAGGCTGTAAGATATGTGGCTGATAGGCCGTCCAATATCCGATTCAATTAGATTCACCTCTTTGGTTATTGCCGGAGTGAATTTACGTACACACATATTTGAATCCAGGAAAATAGTGCCGATAGTGGTGCTGTTTAAAAAATTTGTCATGTCATTGTTAAGATCGGCTAATTCTTGAATCTTATATTGATATTGGGTATTTACCTCAATAAGCTCTTCGTTTACGGATTGAAGCTCTTCATTGGTACTGTGCAATTCCTCGTTGGAAACCAGCAATTCCTCATTAGCCGATTGGATTTCTTCATTAGAGGTATCGATTGCCTCAATGGACGTCTGAAGGTTCTCTTTTGTATACCGCAGTTCTTGTTCAAGGTCTGCTATACGTTCTTGCAACTTGCTTACCGTATCATAATTCCCGGCGTAATCTCCTATAAGGCTGCTGCTTTTTTTTTCTTCGAAGGTAACAAGAACCAATGAACCGTTTTTTCTGGTAAGAAATGGTCTGACAATAAGGCTGATTCCGATATTATCCTCCCCGAGTCTGACCTTTATATTGTTATATGTCACAGCAGCTTTATCCTTTTTAACTTTGTTTATTGCAGTTCCCAGGGCTGTGGACAATTCCCCGGGGACCATTTTTTGAATATCATAATAAGCCCTTCCCTTTGGAACCTTTAAAAACTTATCTGTATCACCGAATACCTGAACCAGTTCCCCGTTTTCATCAACAACTACGCTGGGTGGTAAACATTCCTCAATCAGCTTTGTATAAATATCATCCATTTCCCAATTATTACGCACTTTTCTTGTAAAATAATCGTTAATTTTTGGTTTATTGACCTTCATTCCGGTGGATATGACAGTAGCATCATCTATCAGCGGCCGCTTTTTACTTTCTTTTCTCTTGAAAATCTTCCATTTTGCATCTACTGTGGAGAAATAACTTTCAAGTTCGCCAGTTGTTTCGCTGATACCCAGAAACAAATAAGCATTTGTATCCAGTGCAAATTGAAATGTTGAAAGAATTCTCGTTTGAAGTTGCGGCTGAAAATAAATCAATAGGTTTCGGCAGCTTAAAAGGTCTATTTTTAAAAACGGCGGGTTGCTTATTACATTATGAAAAGAGAAAATCACCATCTCACGAATTGATTTTGTAATTTGAAAAACATCATTCTTTTTTATAAAATAACGGTTCAGCAGTTCAAGAGATACATCATTAGAGATGCTGTCGGAATAAACTCCGGCGCTTGCATATTCTATCGCATTATTGTCAACATCGGTGGCAAAGATTTTCACATTGATATTCCGCTGCACAATGTCCATATACTCTTTGAACAATATTGCCAGCGAATATGGTTCTTCTCCGGTAGAGCACCCTGTGACCCATACTCTGATAGTTGAATTGTCCAGCTTTCTGCTGACAATTTCAGGGATAACTTTATTTTTTATTACATTATATGCCTCTTCATCTCTGAAAAACCGTGTAACGCCTATCAATAAACTATTATATAAGTGTTCTTCCTCTTCGGTGTTCTCCTTTATATATTCAAGATACACATCAGGATCCTGCATCTGGTTTATTCTCATACGCCTGTCAATGCATCGAAAAACGGTGCTGGGCTTATAAAGGTTAAAATCAATGGAATACCGCTTGCTGATAATATTGAAAATCCTCTTTAAAGTTTCCGGACTTTCATCTTTCTTTGGCTTTTCTATTAGGTTTACATTTATTGCTGAAGACTGTCCCGCGTATTTCAGCAGTTCATCAGGCATATGGCTTGGAGAG
>VEPD01000345.1 GCA_012027035.1 Ruminiclostridium sp.
CAAGGTTTGATCTTCTCCGTCATTCCACCTGTCTTTGCATATATTCTTATCAAACTGTTGGGCAGAAAAATTGGCGGAGCTACTGGCGATCTGCTGGGAGCCGTTTGTGAACTGAACCAGACCATGTTTCTTTTAAGCGCATTCCTCATAATCAAGGGTATGGGAGGAATAGTCTGATGCTTGAGCTTATTCTGGTGCGGCATGGAGAAACCGACAGCAATATAAGGGGAGCATACTGTGGATGGACTGATCCGGATTTAAACGGCAAAGGTATGTCCCAGGCGCAAAGGGTTGCGGAAATGCTCAAGGTAGAGAAGCCGGATGCAATTTATTCGAGCTGCTTGAAGCGGGCGTTCAATACCTCTTTGATAATAAACAAAGGACTCAATCAAGAGATACTGCTTGATGAGAGGTTGAAGGAACAAAATTTTGGGGAATGGGAAGATCTTACCTATTGTGAAATTTCAGAAAAGCATCCTGAAGATTGCAGTAATTGGAAAAAAGACTGGATGAATTACTGCATGAAAGGCGGAGAGAGTCCTGTTCAAGTATATCAAAGAGTATCCGGGTTTATTGATTCAATAGCGAAAGCTCACCAAAACGGAAAAATTCTGGTTGTTACACATATGGGGTGTATCAGAATGATTCTGTCGTATCTGCTGGGTATGGGCATTGAAGGATTCTGGCGGTTCAGGGTGGATAACGGCAGTGTCAGCAGGCTGGTTATAAATGACGGATTTGCATTTCTCAAGGCATTAAACCTGTAATGATAATTACTAAAGTTATTTACCTTGCACAATCTCCTGAATTTCCTTTCAGGATTTCAACAGCATGGGGAAGAACGGGAAGGATAACTTCAAGACACTCCTTTACGCCCTTAGGGCTTCCCGGAAGGTTTACTATCAACGTCTTATTCCGTATTCCCGCCACAGCCCTTGACAGCATGGCCCTTGGCGTGATTTCAAGGCTCTTTTGGCGCATGGCTTCAGGTATGCCGGGGACCTGCCGGTGAATCACGTCCAGCGTCGCCTCAGGAGTGACGTCCCTAGGTGAAAAACCTGTACCGCCGGTTGTAAGGACAAGATCCACCTCAAGTTCATCAGCCATCCTCTTCAGGTTTGAACCGATAACCTCCCGTTCATCCGGAACAATGACGTATTCCACTACTTTGGCGTCAATACCTTCCAGCATATCTGCAATCACCTTTCCACTTTTATCAATCCGCTGTCCGGCATATCCTTTGTCGCTTGCCGTGAGAATCCCTGCTTTAATCATAAATAATCTCCCGCGTTATCAGTTTTATTGCTTGTACTTTATTATACGTACTTTCCCGTACAAACATATTTTACATGACGAATACTACAGCGTCAATTTATAATATCAGCATTCATGAGCCTTGCAGAATTAGTGCAAACTCATCGACGCTCTGATTTTACAAGGATGAATAGCTAATTGACGCTGTAGTACTGAGGCGAACTTTTAAATACAATTCCGTATTCTTTTCAGATTGACACATGAATGACTAAGGGTTTATAATATGTAAAAACGAATATAAAAGACTCCGAGTCTTTTGCTCCTGCAGGCTGGAAACGGCTATGGGGCACTGACCGATAGGGTAGGCCCGGAAACGGCCCTGCCTTCCATTTTGAAAAGGAGGTTGTTATCTTTGAAGCTAGTATCAATACGGCTTTCAAAAGCTATGCCATTCTACACCAGGATTTTGCCGCTGTTTATAGCTGCGCTTACTGCTTTATTCCTGGTATCATGCGCATTAAACCAAGGCGGTACTTCACTGACTCTTGCCACAACAACCAGCCTGAATGATTCAGGGCTATTGGATTATCTTAAGCCCGAGTTCGAGAAGGATACGGGAATCACTCTTAAGATAATTGCTCAGGGTACGGGACAGGCTATCAAGACCGGGGAAAACGGAGACGCCGACATTCTGTTCGTACACTCAAAAAGCGCTGAGGAGAAATTTGTTTCAGATGGCTATGGCCTGAAACGGATAGAAATCATGTACAATTATTTTGTTATTGTCGGACCAAAAAATGACCCTGCAGGTATCGCCGCGTTAAAAGAGAAAAATGCAGCAAATGCTTTGAAGCAAATAATGAATAGTAAGGCGTCTTTTGTTTCAAGGGGTGATGATTCCGGCACTAATAAAAAGGAATTGCAGCTTTTTAAGGATGCCGGTATTGAGCCTTCCGGAAGCGAATATATTTCTGCCGGCAAGGGTATGGGCGCAGTTCTTTCAATGGCAAGCGAGAAGGGTGCTTACACTTTAAGCGACAAGGCTACCTATGTATCCATGAAAAAAAAGCTGGATCTGGAAATTCTTTTGGAAAGTGCTGATGATTTAAAGAATCAATATACTGTTATACCTGTGAACCCGAAGAAAAACAAAGGTATCAACAAGGCCGGCGACGACAGGTTTGTCAAATGGATAACTTCAGACAAGGCATTGAAGATGATAGACCGGTATGGACTGGATGAATATGGTGAAAGACTTTTTACAGTGAATTATGATAAAAAGTGAAATATTGAATAGCCTTTATGAAGCCTGGCGCCTGATAACTTCCTTTAATGCGGAAATATACGGAATAATCGGGCTGTCTCTTGCCGTAACCATTCTAAGCACGTGCATTGCAGCAATACCGGGACTTTCTTTCGGCGTACTGGTGGGAAGCAGCAGCTTCCCGGGGAAAAAGCTTCTTATGAGGATTGTGTATACTTTTATGGGTATGCCGCCTGTTGTAGCGGGCCTTGTTGTTTACCTTACCCTGTCGCGAAAAGGTCCGCTGGGTTCCATGAGGCTTTTGTTTACGCCTGCCGCTATGGTAATAGCCCAGATATTAATAGTATTCCCCATTATTACGGGCCTTACAGTATCAGCTGTGAAGCTTAAGGCGGATGACGTGAAGGAAACCTGTAAAGGCCTTGGAATGGGAAAGTTTACCACTCTGAGGCTGTTGCTTCATGAATGCAGATACCCGATAATATCTGCGCTTCTTGCAGCATATGGCAGGGCGATATCGGAGGTAGGAGCCGTAA
>VEPD01000173.1 GCA_012027035.1 Ruminiclostridium sp.
AGCTTAACCTGTCAGGGAAAATCAATGCAGCCGTTTTTCAGGCCATTACTCCCAGAACAGCAGGGTATAATTCTTTGCCACTAAACGATATGTATGAAATATCCAAATTCACCACAATAATTCTGATGTTCATTGGCGCAGCACCGGGTTCAACGGCAGGCGGTATCAAAGTAACAACATTTGGCGTGATCCTCTTTGCGATATTATCCCAGATAAGGGGCTCGGACGATACAATTATATTCAAGCGCCGCGTATCCCCGATGATTGTATTTAAAGCGCTGGCTATTACAGGACTAAGTGCGGGGCTGGTCTTGATAGTCACTACAATTATCCTTGCTGTAGAAGGCAAACCATTTTTAAACGTCCTTTACGAAGTTGTATCCGCTTTTGCCACCGTTGGCCTTTCAACCGGCATTACACCATCGCTGCATGCATCAAGCAAAATATTGCTGATACTTACCATGTTCCTCGGAAGAGTAGGACCGGTAACTTTTGCAATAGCGCTGTCCCTGAGATCAAATAAAAAAGATGTTGACATCATTCACCCGGAAGGCAAGATAGTAGTAGGATAAAACACTAAGCACCCGTGAAAATATAACTCCTAAATAAAATAATTTTTCAGTTCATTCTGATCTTCCTGTGATGAAACCGTGACAATAAAGTCCCCAGCCTTGAGGACGGTAAACCCGTTTGGAATTATAACTTCCTCATCCCGTATTACCGAAACAAGAATACAGTCCCTGGGAATGGAAAGGTCTTTAAGACTCTTGTCGCACACCTGGGAACCGGGACTTATTATTATTTCACTCAGGACAATCTTTCCGTCTTTCAGCTTAATAAGGGTCTTCATCCCGGAATAATCAACTTCCTGCTCAATAAGATCAGCAATAATAGAAGTACTGCTAACTGCAATATCTACTCCGAGCTTCTCAAAAACCTGAATGTTTTTGGGATTGTTTACTCTGGCTATTGTCCTTTTAACGCCAAAATTTCTTTTAGCCAGCTGACATGCTATGAGATTATCCTCATCTCTACCGGTAACTGCAATTAAAATATCCGCTCTTGACGCGTCCATTTCAGTTAATATATCTATGGTAGTGCCATCGCCGTTGCATACCGGTATATTCAACTCATTAGCAACTTTTTCACACATTTCTCTGACGGGTTCAATAACAATAACCTTATGCTTATATGCAAGGAGTGTCTTTGCAAGATAATAGCCTACTTTTCCGCCGCCTACAATGATTATATACATTATTCGTTACCTCCGGAATTAATGAGTTCTGTTGGCAAGCACCAGCATATCGCCTGCGCTCAACCTATAACCAGGGTTTGCAAATACAAACCTGTTATTATGAAATACTCCAAAGATCATAGAGTCCTCCCTGATTTTTAATGAGCCCAGTTTTTTTCCTTCATCAATCTTGCGTATAATTTCACGTTTGAATGTAAAAGAATCACCGCCTATGGTATGATGATAAACATCCGCCTCGCCCAGCACCTTTGAACGTATTACGTCAACGGTCAGATTTGTCGGACAGATGGTGTCCAGTCCGAATTCGTGGAAAACATGCTCACGTTCAGGGTTATAAATTCTTGCAATAACGCGCGGCACCTTGAATATTTCCTTTGCCACCTGACATGCCATAATGTTTATATTGTCGTCAGGGGTAACCGCCGTCAGAGCATCGGCGGTTTCTATCCCAGCCTGCTTCAAAACATCCTGGTCTATCGGCACCCCTGCTACTGTAATTCCGTTAAAGCCCGGCTTCAAAGCCTTAAACGCGTCCCTGTCATTATCTATTATAACAACATCATGGCCATCACCGGCGAGAACATGTGCAAGAGATGCTCCCACTTTGCCGCAGCCGATTATAATAATATTCATAAACTCACTTCCCATCAGCGAATAATCTGCTTCATAAATTGCCGCTGTAGTATTTGTAAAAACCAATAAATTTTATTATATCATGATTGAAATCTTTGTATAGACCCAAATGAAACGCTGTTTTTTCGTTTATATTAATGAATAACTAAATGAATAACTCTTAAGTAACATTGAAAAAATAAGCTGAAGTATATTAAGAAGCATATTAAAATAGAAAGGACACTGATCAATGCTTGTGGTTTTTGTAAGGGCACTTGTTTTATATATCATCGTTATAATCTCCATGAGAATAATGGGAAAGCGGCAAATTGGGCAGCTTCAGCCCTTTGAACTGGCGATTGCAATAATGATTTCCGAATTGGCGGCAGTTCCGATGCAAAATACCGGTATACCGTTGATAAATGGGATTATACCAATTCTGACACTTTTGATTGCCCAGCTGGTCGTGTCATTTCTTGCCTTAAAGAGTGTACGCGCCAGAGGATTGATTTGCGGCAAGCCCAGTATCCTTATTGAAAACGGCAGGATTCTTGAAGATGAACTCCGTAAAGAGATGTACACACTTAATGACCTGCTGGAACAGATGAGAATAAAAAATGTAACTGATATATCCGATGTAGAATTTGCAATACTTGAAACCAACGGACAGTTGAGTATAATCCTAAAATCCCAGAAGCGTCCGGCTACACCTGCGGATCTTAAGATTCCTACGGATTATGAAGGCCTGTCGCTGGATATCATTCTGGATGGAAAGCTGGTTGATAAGAATTTGAAAAAGGCAAATCTGGATACCGACTGGCTGTATAGTGAGCTGTCGAAGTCCGGAATAACAAGTATTAAAGATGTATTATTCGCTTGCCTCGATTCCAGAGGTAATCTTTTTTGCCAGAAGAAGTGTAAAACCGGTTAAGGGGGAGTGATATATTTATGAACCAAACATTCAAGGTTCTTTTATCAGTCGCAGTATTGGCGGCAATAATATTCGGAATGGGTTTCATTTCTCAAAGGATATTGATCCATACCTCTTCCGAATTGGAAAAGGAGTTGTCAAAGGTGGAAGACAGTACAGTTTCAAATGATTGGAATACTGCGGAAAAAAGCTTGAAAAAAGTCCAGGAAACGTGGTCTGGGATAAAGAAAACCTGGGCTATGTTAATTGACCACATGGAGATTGATAATATCGACATCACCCTCACTCGGGTAGAAAAATATGTCCTGTGCAAGGATACCTCGTCCGCCCTTGCGGAAGCCGCCGCCCTGATGAAATATATAAGGCACATTCCCAAAAAGGAGGCGCTGAATATTGAGAATATCTTTTAAATAAGGGCTTGTCTGGTAATAAATGTGCCATCTGATTCCGTGATGATTTTTTGTTCAGCAAAGCGCTGCAATATCGCCTTTATCTGAAGCCCGTTGAAACCAGATAGCCGATAAACGCCGCATAGAAAATACCGCCAATAATCAGCGGCACCGGGTTTAGGCTTCCTTTCAGCTTTAGCCACAGAAAAACAACCAGTGATGAAAGGAGAGCCATCAGAGCGCTGACCAGGGCTTTCGTATCCAGCTGCCAATGGGTGGCCAATATACCGATGGATACCGGAATACAGCTCTGAAAAACCATTGCCCCGGTTATATTACCCATTGCAAGGGTATCTTTTCTCTTGCTTATCCATATAATACTGTTGAATTTCTCCGGAAGTTCAGTTGCCACCGGCGTTATTATAAGAGATAGCGCTAACGCGGAAATACCGAATATTTCAGAGGTCCTTCCAATACTGCCTACAAAAATTTCCGCCCCGAAAACAATACCAGCCAGAGCTATGGCAATCTGTATAACGATGGATGCCAGTTCAGGCTTAAACTTGAAAAGTCTGGCCAGATAAAGATTCTCAAGCTCACAGTGGTTACATACGTCATTCTTCACTGTAAGTATGATGTAATAGACATAATAACCGATCAGGAAAGCAGCAATCAAATACTTAAGAATCTGAATATCAAAAAAACTGGCAGTTACACCTATTGAATATATGATAATGAAAAAGCCGATATCCCTGCTGAGAATCTTTTCATTAACATGCATCGCAAGACCGGATTTCCGTTTTTTCCAGAACACAAGCACGCTCATCCCTGTGAGAAAGAAAGCCAGGGTGCTTAGCATGAAAGGGGCGCCGATTATTGCGCCTATACCGATATCGACATTATTTCCCGAGCCTGCAGTAAATAGGATTGCTATGATC
>VEPD01000327.1 GCA_012027035.1 Ruminiclostridium sp.
AATTTAGATTCCCGGAGTCTGGACGAAATAAAAGCATTCAAAATCATAAGCGCTGTCGATATTACCATGGATAGTGTCATTGAACCGGTTTCAGGCGATTTAAACATATCCATTACAAATATGAAGATAATCCCCGATATTTGACCCGCCATCATCAATATGCCGGTTGAAGTCCCTTCGGGCGCCGGAAAACCTATTTCGGCACAGTATTGAAATCCGACAGGCGCGGTACTTAACAGGAAAAATCCGAATATGCAGCCGGAAATGAGGATAACCCAATAACTTCCGGCAAATGTAAGGCCTATCAGTCCCGGGATGGAACCGGCAACAGCCAGAAGAACAAAACGGGATCTGTTGCGAAGTTTATCTGAAAGCAAGGGTACAATTCCTGAACCGACAACACCGCTTGCCACCATCAGGCCTCCTATAATCCCGGCTTGGGCCGATGAGAACCCTCTGGGTCTTACTATGTCTTCAATCCAGGTTGACAAGCCATTAAACACACCAAGTCCGATAAAGAAAACTACAGTAAAAAGTATAAAATCCTTCTTGACTATTATCTGTTTAATGCCGTCAAATACAAGGGATCTTCCTTCTTGATCCGGAGAACACTGCGGTGTGGGAGGATTTTCCCTTGCAAAGCAGAGAAATCCTGAGATTGCGATGATAGAAATAATTCCATAAATCAATAACATACCTGAAATATTGAATATATTAGTTAAGTAAGGAGTCAAAACCAATCCGACGATTAGTCCCAAATAACCGGCAAGCCACGACATTCCTGTAGCGGTAGCCCTTTCCTTAAATGGAAACCATCGTGCCGCAATGGTTGATACGGCATTAACAATAAGAGGTTGCCCTACGGCGATAAAAATCTGAAAAACAAGGACTAGAGTATAATTCGATGAAAATAGTCCCCGAAGCAGCCCGAATACCCCTGTCAATGCCGCACCGAGCCCCACGGCAATGCGGAAGCCATATTTATCAATAAGCCACGACGCAGGTATGGACACTATTATGTATATAATCATGAAAACCATTGAAAGCAGCCCTATACCAAGATCGGATACCTTGTAAAAAGCTGCGGCGCTCTTTGTTATTGAAGCAAAAGTGATCCATAAAAGTTGTTGCACCGACATAAGCTGCATGAACATGGCAAGAATTAGCCATCTGTAGCGGTAAACGATAATTTTATGATCCTCCATCAAAGCAGCCTCCTGAATCAAATTACGCTTAAATTCATTTTACATAAAAACGCATAATTTGACAACAACTTATAGCACATAAGCATCATTCACAGTATTTGTTTTTTCAGTATAAAAAGTATAGCCAATTGTTTTATTCATTGGTATCTTTTTTAGTCCCTGCGAACAGCGAATCCTGTTGTCCTATTTTTACAAATCAAGATATAATCTGATTGCGTCCCTAATCTGTTTTTTGATATTATCCGATTTGATCTCCCCTGCCTTTTCTTCAAGTCTATCCTTTGATATAGCTCTAATCTGGTGCGCCATAGATATGGAATCTTTTCCAAGACCGGTTTCCCCAAACGGAAGTAATACTTCGGTAGGATATACCCTTCTCCCTGCTTTTGCTGAAGTAACGGCTATAATAGTTACAACCGGCAGAACGGAATTTGCTTCCTCAGCCGATATTACCAATACCGGTCTCCGCCCTGATTGCTCTGATCCTTTTACAGGATCAAGATTAGCCCAGTATATACCCCATTGAAAGTCAACCATCCTTCACTACCTCCGGCCGTCTCGTTATCAGTCTTCTCAAATGCAGCCATAGTATTTTCAATATCTTTGATAAATAACGGGTCTTTTGATGCCTGTTCCATGGCTTTTCTGAATTTAAGCCGGTCAACCTTGACTATATATTCTTCAAGAGCTTCCTTAACTCCCGCATTCAATGAAGGAATATAATGTTCCTCTACATACCCCCGTATTTTTTCTACTACATCTTCTGATAATGAAAAGGTGACATTTTTTTGTTTTGATCCCATGAGCAGCCCTCCTTGTATATATATATTGTATCACTTACAATATATATATACAATAATAATCATATTTTAAATGCTAAATATAAATCAAATCTTGCGAGATCCCGATCAAGATACTTGATTGTGCAAAGGAATTGATAAAGTAACAAAGAAAAAACCAAAGATATGCATAATTGATTCTTTTCCTTACTCAGTCATCCGCCTGAACTCACCCTCATCTATCACCTTCACACCCAACTGCCGCGCTTTGTCAAGCTTGCTTCCTGCTTCTTCTCCTGCAAGTACGTAATCCGTCTTCTTCGAGACGCTTCCGGAAGTCTTGCCGCCGTAGCTTTCGATGATCTCGCCGGCCTCTGCCCTGCTGAATGTGGGCAGCGTACCCGTCAAAACAAAGGTGAGTCCCTGGAATCTGGCATCTTTCAGCTTCTTTTTACCCGAGCTGTTTAAATTGACGTCTGCGGCTCTGAGCTTTTCTATAGTATCGGTAGTCTGTTCCTGCTTGAAAAATGTCACAACACTTTGTGCCGTTTTCTCACCGAATTCATAAATACCGGCAATTTCTTCTGCTGCAGCCTGACGTATTTCGTCCAGCGACTCAAAGTTTTCGCTTAACAGTTGAGCAGCTCTCAAACCTATGTGCCTTATTCCGAATCCGTAAATAAGCCTGTCGATGTTGTTTTGTCTGGATTTTTCAATGGAATTTAAAAGGTTCTCTACAGATTTCCTGCCCATCCTTTCCATGGCTTCCAGTTCACTCTTCCTCTCATGCAGATAATACAGATCGGCAATTCCTTTTATAAAGCCGCTGTCAAGCAGTGCTTGAATTATGGCTGGCCCAAGGCCGTCTATATTCATGGCATCCCTGGAAGCAAAATGCTCGATGCTCCGGGAAAGCTGGGCAGGGCACTCGATCCCTGTACACCTGTACGCTGCTTCACCTTCCTCCCTGACTACCTCCGAGCCGCATACAGGGCATTGTTCCGGCATAACAAATTCTTTCTCCCCACCGGTCCGCTTATCGAAGACAACCTCCACAACTTCAGGGATAATATCGCCGGCTTTTTGTACCCATGCGGTATCTCCGATCATTATTTGTTTTTCCCTGATATAGTCCATGTTGTGCAATGTGGCCCTGCCTACAGTTGTCCCTGCCAGTCTGACCGGATCGAGAACCGCATTGGGCGTCAGCACTCCTGTACGCCCCACATTCACCCAAATTTCCTTTATCTTTGTCTGCTTCTTCTCTGCCGGATATTTATAAGCTGCAGCCCATCTGGGAGTCTTCGTCGTACTTCCCAATACTTCACGCTGCGCCAGTG
>VEPD01000226.1 GCA_012027035.1 Ruminiclostridium sp.
ATATCGTCCAATATACAATGACATTGAAGAAGGATCAGCGCATAGAAGGCTACTTTGTTGAGAAAACCTCTACAGGTGCGGTCCTCAATATCAAGAGGCCGGTTTTTGCCAAAGAGGGTTCTCAGCCGTTATCAGGAATAACTATTATGATTGACGCAGGTCATGGAGGAGATGAGTCGGGAGCCATAGGCCCATTGGGAATGAACTATGCGGAAAAGGCAATTAATCTCAAGTCTGCATTGAAGCTGCAGGATGAGCTATTGAGTCTCGGCGCTGCCGTTCACATGACCAGGACAACTGACACTACACTATCATTGGGCGCCAGATTATCTGCTTCGAGGACTGTGAAACCGGACATGTTCATATCCATGCACGCAAACAGTATGGAGGATAATGTGGACATTTCAAAAACGGAAGGCGTCTCGGTGCATTACCGCGAAACCTTCGCAAAGAAGCTTTCGGAGACTGTATTGAACGGTGTTCTGAATACTATGGGCAGAAACAGTAAAGGAATCCATAATAATAATTTCTATGTCATCAGAGGGACCTGGACTCCGTCAATCCTTATCGAGAGCGGCTTTGTGCACAACCCGACGGAGTTTGAATGGCTGACTGACGAAAATGAGCAGGCAAAACTGGTAAAAAGCCTCGCAAATGCAATTGTGGAGTATTTTACAAAGTGACGGCGTTCATCACCTTTATCATTGCAGTGGCAGAATCCTGCCATAGTAATCGTTCTCAAGTATTTTCACAGAATACTTGTATCTGTCCGCTGCTATCCTGTTTATGCTCTTTATATACTCCGTACCCTTTTCAGTGCCATCGGTAAATTCCACTTTATTATCGACAGAGTTGAACCTTGCCCTGTCCGTAATCCAGCTCCAGTTGGAGAATATGACAAGAGGAGGCGCATCAGACAGAATATCCCTTCCCATAAGCAGCCTGGAATCGTATTCCAGCCCGAACAGATTGGACAAGGTGGGTATTATATCAAGGCTGCTGCAGGGTTTATCCACTGAAACCGGTTCCATGCCCTTTTTCCATATAATCAAAGTGCTTTTGTAAAGCTCGAAATTATCCTCTACCTTATGGCCTGCAAGCTCGTCTATAGATTCCCTGGGAAGGCCGTAAGGGTAATGGTCGGGGCTGATGGCAATTACTGTGTTTTCAGCTATACCGGCTGCCTCAAGCTTTTTAATCAGGGCTTTTATGGCAAACTCCAGCTCCATATTGGCTGCAATATATGCTTTAGCAGGTGTAGACAAGGGTAAATCATCTACAAATTCCCTGTTTTTATTGGCAATAAAATTTCCGGTAAAATTATACTGCAAATGCCCGCTGACCGTCATATAATATGTATGAAACGGCTTCGCCCCTACGTATTCAGGAGCTGTAACCTCTATCATTTCAAGGTCGGATTCCGGCCAGGTTTTTTTGATTTCAAGCCCATTGCCTACTCCCTTATAGTCATAGCCCATATTCGGGTGTGAAATATTCCTTTTGTAGTACGTATATGTATGGTCGTGCCAGGCTTTTGTGATATATCCCAGCTTTTTAAACTGATTTCCCATTGCAAAAGGCATGTAGTTTTGCCCTGACCTGACAAAGCTCCAGATACCCGCTTTGGGCATCAATCCGGTACAGGCCACATATTCGCCGTCAGAGGTACTGACGCCCCACACCGGATTATAAAAGTTTTTAAACTCAAAGCCCTCTTTTACCATTTTGTATAAAGTGGGGGTCAGCTCCGGATCGACAGCATAGGGTGAAAAACTTTCCGCGGTAAGCAATATGAGATTATTCCCTTTGAAAAGCCCCGTATAGGCATTCTTTTTAGTTGGTTCAACCGAGGAGAAATATTTATGCATGCCAAGAATAGTTGGATCCTTCTCATTTGCAATCAAGGTATCAAAATCAATTTTCATGGTGTTATAATTGTATTCCGGGTCTTTTGCAGGTTCCGCGGGCTCAGTCCCGGCAGGTAGATCAGCATCTTCCGTACTTTCCGTACTTTCCGTACCTTCAGTACCGGAGTTTCCTGATTGAACGTTATTGCCTCCTGTCCCATCAGTACCTGAAGGTGGCACATCACTTTGTATGCCTTTAACAGTGGCAGCCGGATCAGCGGATGGTATATCATCATTCACAGGTCCAAAGGCAGCCAGGTCTCCGTCCCCGAATACCAACCGCTGGAGATCGAGGCGCATAGTGGTCAAAAGCCCGAGCTTTCTGACTGAAAGCTGCGGTGAGTA
>VEPD01000387.1 GCA_012027035.1 Ruminiclostridium sp.
AGTAACCGGCGGTTCGGAATTGAGACAGGACGAGGTGGCTGCAATAGAACAACGAATGAGGGAGCTTGTCGGCAGGTGCATTCCTTTCAGGAAAAGAGTAATTCCCATAGATACTGCAAAAGAATTTTTTGCAAAAAGGGACAGGATGGATAGGTTCCATGCTATAGAGTACAGAGAGAACCCATATGTTACCATGTATGAATGTGATGGTTACGAAGATTATTATTATGGCTACATGGCGCCGGATACAAGCTTTATAAGTTTGTTTTCCCTCATATTCTATCCACCGGGCTTAATTGTATTATTCCCGGATAAAACCTCTCCGGATATTCTTCCTGAATTTGTCGAGCAGAAAAAGCTCTTCAGCATATTCAATGAATATACAAGGTGGGGGCGTATCCTGGGGGTAAGCAATGTTGGCGCCCTGAACGACATTGTAAAAGAGGGGAGGGTATCCGACCTGATAAGGATTTCCGAAGCGCTGCAGGAGAAGAAGATTGCTCAGATTGCCGATATGATAGCATGCAGTGGAGACCCCAAGAGAGTGGTTTTGATATCGGGACCTTCATCTTCAGGCAAAACTACATTTGCAGAGAGATTATCCATCCAGTTGAGGGTCAATGGCCTGAAACCTGTTACCATATCACTTGACAATTATTTTATTGACAGATGCAGCACTCCCAGGGATGAATGCGGCGAGTTGGACTTTGAGGCGCTGGAAGCCATTGATGTAAAGCTTTTCAATCTGCACCTGGCACAATTGATCAACGGGATGGAGGTGGAAATCCCCGTTTACAATTTCCCCAATGGGGCAAGAGAGCCTGTTGGTAAGAAAATGATGCTTGAGGATGACAACATACTTGTGATTGAGGGAATTCACGGCTTGAATGAAAAGCTTACCAGCGGTATACCAAAAAAGAACAAATTCAAAATATATGTAAGCGCTCTCACTTCGATGAATATCGATGATCACAACCGTATTCCCACAACCGATACCCGTATTATAAGAAGGATTGTCAGGGATTATCAATTCAGAGGCACAAATGCTTCAAGTACCATCAAGCGATGGCCTTCAGTCCGCAGGGGGGAGGAAAGGAATATTTTTCCATTCCAGGAAAGTGCGGACATCATGTTCAATTCTTCACTTATGGTGGAACTGGGAGTGTTGAAAAGCTTTGCAGAGCCCCTGCTTTCGGAAATCGGAGCCGAGACTCCCGAGTATTCGGAGGCAAAAAGGTTGTTGGGTTTCCTTAGCTATTTCCTGTCCATCGAAAACAGGGAGATACCATTTAATTCAATAATCAGAGAATTTATAGGCGGCAGCTGCTTTTATTGAAAAAGGGCGCCCACAGGGCAATCTTTATTCTCTCTCAGCCTTGAGAAATTAATTCAATTGATTGTGCAAAATACATGGGCATTTCTGGTATAATGTCTGTAAGCGCATTAATGTGGGGAAAATAGATGCACCGGTCAAAGGAGGAATAATCTATTGAAAAAATTTAACGTAACCGGGTTGTGTGTGCCGGAAAAGCATTATATGGCTGATATTAGCGGTAAAATCAATAAGATTGCAGGTATGGTGGATGAAGGCCTGTATTTCACTATAAACCGGCCGAGGCAATATGGAAAAACGACTACTATGCTGATGCTCTCAAAAGCTCTGAATGAAAAATATGTTGTTATCAAAACCAGTTTTGAAGGTGTTGGCGACGGGTTATTCGATACGGAGGAAAAATTCTGTTCTGAAATATTCGGAGTATTTGCCGACAGTGTGGAGTTTAACAATGAAGAGCTTGCTGCAAAAATGAGGGCTTTGGAAAATGGATCAACTGATTTTCAGAGTTTGTCCAGAGCGATAACCGGCTTGATAAGAGAGCTTGGAAAAGATATCGTACTAATAATCGACGAAGTAGATAAAAGCAGTGCAAACAGAGTCTTTATGCAGTTTCTGGGCTTGCTGCGCAATAAATACCTTGCAATGAATTCGGGTGAGGATAAAAGTTTTCAGAGCGTTATTCTGGGCGGGGTGCATGACATTAAGAACATCAAGCTTAAAATAAAGGAAGAGAAAGACAGAGCATTCAATTCCCCATGGAATGTAGCCGCGGATTTCAAGGTTGACATGTCATTTTCCGAAAGTGAAATAGAAGCCATGCTAAAGGAATATGTTGAGGATACAGGGATAAGCATGGGCACAGGACTTATTGCAAAAGAGATCAGGCGGTTTACCAGCGGATATCCCTATCTTGTAAGCAGGCTTTGTAAAAATATAGACGAATATCTTGACAGGGATTGGACCTTATCGGGTTTGGAAGCTGCAATAAAAATGACCTTAAATGAAAGAAGTACGTTGTTTGACGATGTAATAAAGAATATTGAAAACAATCCCGAGCTTAAGGCAGTGGTCTATGAAATACTGGTGGAGGGCAGGGAGATACCATTCAATCCGATGGCTTATGAAAAAGGGATTATGTATGGTATTCTGGTTGAAAGAGATAGAAAGCTTGGTATCGACTATAGAATATTTGAAAGCCTTTTATATGACTATATGCTAGCACAGCAGGATATAAGGGCTATGGTATCCCGATTTTCAAGCGCGGGCAACAGCCTGCTCATACATAATGGGCAGCTTGATATGGAAACGGCTCTCCTCAAATTCCAGGAATTCATGTATGAGCAGTTCAGGCAGGAAGACGAGAGGTTCTATGAAACAAATGGAAGGCTTATATTTCTTGCTTATCTGAAGCCGATTTTAAACGGCCGCGGTTTCAGCTTTGTCGAGGCGCAGACAAGAGAAAACCGCAGAATGGATGTGGTTATCACCTTTGGAGCCCAGAAGTTTGTAGTTGAACTCAAGATATGGAATGGACGCAAATACGAAGAGAAGGGTCTGGAGCAGCTAGTGGAGTATCTTGAAACACAAAAGCTCAATGTTGGGTACATGATTGTTTTCAACTTCAATGCAGATAAGAAATATTTATCCCAATGGCTGGAGATAAAAGGCAGGAGGGTTTTTGAAGTTATTGTGTGATGTTTTTAATTACCTCATACAGGCAGCTGGATAATAAATTCCGAGCCTCTGCCTGACTCGCTTTCCACTTTTATATCGCCATTGTACAGATTAACGATGTGTTTGACGATGGAAAGCCCCAGACCGGTGCCACCCATGCTTCTGGATCTTCCCTTATCCACCCGGTAAAATCTTTCGAATATGCGGGCCAAGTGCTGCCGGGCTATCCCTATGCCCGTATCCTTTACCGAGATTACGGCCCTGCCTTCGGCTTTCCAGGCCGTAACCAGCACGCTTCCATTTTCTATATTATACTTTATGGCATTGTCTATAAGGTTTATAAGCATTTGCTTTATTCTATCCCTGTTTGCAGTAATGCTGATGCTGCCTTCGACTTTGCAGGTCAACTCTATGCTTTTTTTACCGGCGGCGCCATGAAGGATGGAGAACACTTCGCTGATAATGCTTTCAAGGTCATGGGTTGCAATATTTGAATCCTTTTGTTTGGTTTCGATTTCCGACAGTTGAAGGATATCGTTAATGAGCATGTATAATCTTTCGGCTTCAATATCTATGATTTCCAGAAACTTGACGGATACCTCACTGTCATCTATCGCCCCGCTTCTCAACGTCTCAACGAAACCTCTTATTGAAGTTAGAGGGGTTTTTAGTTCATGGGTTACGTTAGAGACGAAATCAGTCCTTATCTGTTCAAGTTTTTTTATATTCGTTATATCCATAATGGAGAGTATTCCTCCGGAATTGCCGTCAACCGGCCCTCTGGACTTTATGGGATTGGCATATATTCTGAATATCTTTGCCTCCTGCAAGGATATACTTATTTCATGAACAGAGGATTCATTGCTTTCCACAGTCTGTAGGAGCAACTTGTTTATTTTGTGGTTCCTGATTACATCAATGAGATTTTTACCTGCAATTTTCTCATCATACTCAATTTCCAAAAAACGGCATACTGTTTCGTTTATCAATATGATCCTCTGCTTTTTGTCTACAGCGATAAAGCCATTGGTCATACTGTTCATAATAGAATCAAACTTGATATTTTTATCTTTGAGGTCAGCTACCGATTTTTCCAGTTCCTCAGCCATTTCATTGAATGTGGCTGCAAGTTGGCCCAGTTCATCGCTTGATTTTATGGATGCTCTTTTGGAATAGTTGCCACGGGAGATTTCCCTTGATACCATGTTCAACTCATTTATCGGAAGCGTGAGAGAAGAGGAGAATTTTGCAGCCAGCAGTATTGTGAGGATCAGTCCTGCAAGAATACCGACGCCTGAATAAATCCATATGGTTTGATTTATTTTGTTTAGCTGGGTCAGAGGAACGGAGACCCTTATTACAGTTTCTGCAGCTTTGACAGGCATAGCCACATATATGAAATCCATTTTCAAGGTCTTGCTGAACCTGATGTCAAGGCCGATTCCGCCATTAATGGCTTCTTTTATTTCTTTCCTTCCCAGATGGTTTTCCATTTTGTGAAAATCGGCATTGGATTCGCCGATAACTTTGCCATTATAATCAATGAAGGTAATACGGGGCTCCAATTTCTCCGGGTTGCCATCAAGGAGCGATGAATCGCTTAATATATCCGCGTAAGACAGGGCTTCCGAATTAAAATCGATTTTTTGTCCTTTGTCAATGTTTTGGGTAATCTGATGTACTATTAAGGAAGCGGTTGATTTTAATCTCTGCTCAACCTCCTGTCTGTAAAGGCCTTGTGCAAGCTGCGACATAAAAACACCCGTGGTGGAAATGCCTATTATTATCAGGACCAGATAAGATATAAAAATCTTTTTTCTCAATCAGATTCACCATCCGTGTCAGATTTCCTTGTCGTTAAACCTGTATCCGATGCCCCTGATGGTCTCAATATACACCGGATTACTGTCGTCATCCTCAATCTTTTGCCGCAGATAGCGTATATGGACGTCCACGGTCCTGGTCTCGCCATAATAATCATAACCCCATATCTTATCAAGGAGAAGCTCTCTCGACAATACCTTGCCCTTGTTCAAAATCAACATTTTCAAAAGCTCGAATTCCTTTAGAGGCATTTCCAGGAACTGGCCTTTTTTATAAACTTCATGCCTTGAAAAATCTATGGTTATATCGCCGTGACGTACGTTTTCCGATTCGGCAGGTGCAGAAGTGTTAATTCTTCTGAATATTGCCTTTACCCGCGCCACCAGTTCCCTTACGCTGAAAGGCTTGGCTATATAGTCGTCGGCGCCAAGTTCAAGCCCAAGTACCTTGTCAAACTCTTCACTTTTGGCCGTCAGCATGATTATGGGAATATTTCTGGTTTTTGAACTGCCCCGCAGCTGCCTGCATACCTCCAGTCCGTCTATTCCGGGCAGCATGATATCAAGTATGAAAAGGTCGGGAATATTTGCCTTCAGTTCATTTAAAAGGCTTTCACCGCTTTCAAACACCATTACCCTGTATCCGCTTGACTCCAGATTGTACTTCACCAGCTGCTGAATATGGACTTCATCTTCAACCGCGAAAATCAATTCCTTCGGCATATTAACTGTTATACCTTTCGCTGTGCTTAAAGCACAAAATCGTATTGATCCTTTCAACTCTCAACTCTCCTGCTTATTTCACATGCGGAAAATCCTGCCTGCCCTCCTTGTGAAAAAGCCTTGCCAGATGGTCGTGCTCCCCGGTTACGTTGAATACCACCCATTCTCCGATATTTGTAGCATGATCGGCCATACGCTCAAGATATTTGGCTATAAACATAAAATCTATAGCTTGTTCAACTGCCTCGGAATCATTTTTCATTATATTGACCAGCTCCAGCACAATCTTATTGAAAAGGTCGTCAACGTCATCATCACTTGCACATACCTCCTGTGCAAGAATAATATCCTGGCGGACATATGCGTCTATTGACTTGTTTACCATTTGTTTGGCCAGTTCCGCCATTTTGGGGATATCGATCAATGGTTTGATATATTTTACATTGGCCATTCTTATTGTTAATTCAGCTATGTCGGCAGAATGGTCGGCAATTCTCTCCATATCGGTTATGATTTTCAGGGCGGTGCTGATTGTCCGGAGATCTTTGGCAAGCGGCTGCTGCCGTGCAATAAGGTTCATGCACTTTTTTTCTATTTGCTGTTCCAGGTCGTCTATCACATCATCGTTTAAAAAGACCTGCCGCGCCATCTCAACGTCCTGCTTTTTTAAAGCCTGTATGGTATTGTCGATTGACTCCTCAACCAGACTTCCCATTTTAATAAGATCAAGGTGCAGATCATCCAGTCCATGATCGAAGGAATGTCTTGTTACCATTTTATATCACCTCGTGTTATAATTTTTACCCGAACCTACCGGTTATATAGTCTTCCGTACGCTTGTCGGAAGGCTTACTGAATATATTTTCCGTAAAATCAAATTCCACAACTTCGCCGTGAAGAAAAAATGCCGTCCTGTCGGAAATTCGCCCTGCCTGCTGCATGTTATGCGTAACAATTACTATTGTATATTTTTCCTTCAATTCGTCTATCAAATCCTCGATCTTCAAAGTAGATATCGGATCCAGGGCTGATGTGGGCTCGTCCATAAGGACTACTTCCGGCTCTACCGCCAATACTCTTGCAATGCACAGCCTTTGCTGCTGGCCTCCGGAAAGCCCCAGAGCGTTTTGTTTCAGCCTATCCTTCACCTCATCCCACAATGCCGCACTCTTCAGACTCTCTTCCACGATTTCGTTCAATTGGGATTTTGATTTAACACCGTGTATTCTGGGCCCGTATGCAACGTTATCATAAATAGACATGGGAAAGGGGTTTGGTTTCTGAAATACCATTCCGACTCTTTTTCTTAAGTCAACTATATCATATTCCCTATATATGTTCAAATCATCCAGATATACGTCTCCTGTGATTCTGACGGAGGATACCAGGTCGTTCATCCGGTTGAGAGTTTTTATAAATGTGGATTTGCCACAGCCGGAAGGCCCGATAAGAGCTGTCACCTCCCTTTCACGGATGTCGACGGTTACGTTTTTCAACGCCTGTATATCGCTGTAAAACAAGTTCAGATTATCTGTTTTAATTTTAAGCTTGCCGTCTGTCAAAAATATCAACTCTTCTCACATAATATTTTGCCAATTTACTCTTTAATAATATCAATAATAGCAATAGCAGTTTAATAGTGAGTTAATGTATTGTTAACTCAGTGTTAAGCAGACTCTTTTTAACAGCAATTTAACAATTGCTTTACATTATCAAACTTGTTCCAATCATCTTCGCAGTATTATCATAATATCAGGGGGAATATATGTTTATTATGATAAGGGATATGATTTCTAAAAGACTCAGCGAACGTACCTCCAGAATGAAGCTGGCAAATACGACAGCAAAGAATATATTTTTATTTTTTGCACTTATTTCGGTTTTTACAACAATTGGAATAATTCTTTCGCTTTTCATAAATTCCACAGGCTTTTTTTCAAAAGTATCCATTGTTGAGTTTCTAACCGGCACACAGTGGACGCCGTTGTTTAGTGACCGGCATTTCGGCATACTGCCTTTGGTTACCGGTACCCTGATAATTACTGCGGGAGCGGCTGTCATATCGATACCTGTTGGGTTGTGCTCAGCAATATACCTGAGTGAGTATGCCAAACCCAAAATCAGGAAAGTCTTAAAGCCTTTCCTTGAAGTACTTGCAGGAATACCATCCATAGTTTACGGTTACTTTGCCCTGACAGCCATAACTCCGCTTTTACAGAGTCTGATACCGCAAACCGAGATTTTCAATGCAGCCAGCGGCAGTATTGCAGTAGGTATTATGACAATACCGCTGGTTTCTTCTCTGAGCGAGGATGCGCTGAGGGCAGTGCCTGATTCCTTAAGACACGGAGCATTAGCTCTTGGCTCTACTAAGCTGGAGACCTCGCTGAGAGTGGTCGTACCTGCCGCCATATCGGGTATATCCGCTTCATTTGTACTTGCCGTCTCAAGAGCTATAGGAGAAACAATGATAGTTACCATCGCTTCAGGCGCCAGACCGAATTTCACTCTGAATCCATTGGAGAGTGTCCAGACCATGACGGCATTCATCGTCCAGGCAAGCCAGGGGGATAACCCCCATGGAACAACAGGGTTTTATGCCTTGTTTGCAGTAGGCCTTGTACTGTTTCTTATTACTTTGATTATGAACATTATTTCCCATAGCATTGTTCAGAAATACAGGAAGGAGTATTGATAATGGACGAAAACTATTTGAAGTACAGAAAACTGAAAAATTCAATATTCCATTTTGTGATATTACTGGTCACTATTCTTGCTGTTGCAATGCTTTTCTGGCTGTTTTTCGATATTTTCAAAAAGGGTTTGCCCTGGCTGACGCAGCAGTTTTTATCCGGCTATCCTTCGAGGTTTCCTAAAAAGGCGGGAGTGGTACCCGGGTTGGTGGGAAGCGTTTATATTATTTTTCTTACCATTCTGTTTTCCGTGCCGGTTGGTCTGGGCTGCGCCATATATCTGGAGGAATATGCGAAGAATAACAGGTTTACCGGGTTCATAAAGATTAACATTTCCAATCTGGCCGGTACTCCTTCCATAGTATATGGTTTGCTGGGCCTGGCTGTTTTTGTAAATACCTTCAGATTCGGAAGGAGCATACTTTCAGGAGCCTTGACTATGTCGCTTGTTGTACTGCCCATTGTCATTGTTGCTTCCCAGGAAGCCATCAAAAGCGTCCCGCAGTTTTTAAGGCATGGCTCATATGCTCTTGGCTCCACAAAATGGCAGACAATAAGAAAGATAGTAATTCCTACGGCTATGCCGGGTATTCTGACAGGTATTATATTATCCATCTCAAGAGCACTTGGAGAGACTGCGCCCATTATAATGGTGGGCGCCTATAGCTTTGTTTCTTCGCTCCCTGAGAATATACTTGACTCATTTACTGCGCTTCCCATACAGATATATGACTGGACAGGCAGACCCCAGGCCGATTTCAAGGGCGTTGCCGCTGCCGGAATCATTGTACTTATGGGCTTGCTGCTTACTGTAAATGCAGCCGCCATTGTAATACGGAATAAATTTCAGAAGAGTCTGGATTAGTAGTGATTTGTTAAATTTATTTAACACCGGCTTAATGAAAATTAACCTTATTCCAATACGTAATTTATACTTCTTTGTTAAATTGTAATTAATGCTACAACGAAAAAAATCCGAACTGACTTTTCAGAAAAGTATTTTTCGCTGTAGTAACTACAATCAATCTGAAAGGGGAACAAGATATGAAATTTAGAAGGATTATGGTTATTGGAGTATTGGTAATATCAATGCTGTTGAGTGCTGCATGTGCACAGCAGGGAAAGCCAAAAGGGCAGGGAACGGAAACAGCAAAGGGAGCAGGTAAAGCATTAAGCGGAGTGATCAACATTGACGGCTCAAGTACGGTATACCCTATAACTGCAGCAGTTGCAGAAGAATTTGCAAAGCTTAACAAGGATGTAAAAGTATCAGTTGGTATTGCCGGTACAGGCGGCGGGATGAAGAAGTTTTATGCCGGACAGATAGATATTTGTGATGCATCCAGGCCAATAAAGCAGGAAGAAATTGATGCGGCAAAGAAAAACGGTATCGAGTACACGGAATTCAAGGTAGCTTTCGACGGATTGTCCGTTGTTGTAAACAAGGGAAACGATTGGGTGAAAAGCCTTACTGTCGACCAGCTTAAGGCAATGTGGGAGCCGGACAGCAAAATAAAGACCTGGAAGGACATGGACGCTTCGTGGCCG
>VEPD01000155.1 GCA_012027035.1 Ruminiclostridium sp.
GCAGTCTCATGCTCCTGCGTTTTACAATATCGTCGGAAAACTCGAAAGCTGCAGCTTTAACCGCACCTCAGCCGGGCAGTTAAACAAATTCCATATATGAAAATACAAATACCTGAAATAACACAGCAAGCATTATCCACTTGTATACTTTTGCGATCCCTTTCATTTGTCTGCACCACCTTTCGATGGGACAACAATAAACGCAGTTGGCACCGTACGTTCACCCAGCTTGTCCGACGGCCTGTTGATAACGCTTCCGCCCAGATACATGGTTGTAGACGACCCACCGTCCAGATTTGCAGCATTAACAGCGCCATAATTGAGAAGTATATCCTGAACATCCTTCAATGTCGCTCCGAAGGAATCCAGCGTTCTTCCGTCAATAACAAGCAGCAAGACCTCTCCTGTCTCCTTCTGGCCTATAGCCGTTCGCGGCGCTATGCCCCACCCTCCGTCGCCCTTGCTGATGGTAGGCTTGCCATTTACAATCAGGGGTGGACCAAAGCTCACCCCCTCGGTAACTCCCAGCTTTTTCAGCTGTGAAACAGTATGTTTACCTACTATCAGCATCCCGTCCTTTGTAAAGGCGACAGTATCCTGCCTGACTTTTTCGTTTTTAGCCGTATTATAAGCTACCTTGCCCTCATGGATGATAAAGCCCATCGGCGCACCGCCCGTGCCTGTCCAGCCCCTGTCCAGAAAACCGCCGGCATTTATGGCGGCTACGGCGCCGTTTCTTTTTGCTATCGTACTGGTTGTTTCACCCGACCTGGGTATCTGGGAAGAATAGCCTACTGCTATCCTCATAGGGTCATATACTACCATCAGCCTGCCTTCGAAATCGCCGCCGTCAATATTGTAAACCTCGATCTTCTGGTCATGGCTGTTCCCGAATTTCAGTATCTGAAGCTGTTCTCCATGCTCGGTAGGGTCAACGGCGTAAGCGCTTCCGAGGATTCTTGATATCGCGTCATCCGTTAAAAAAAACCTGGCAATATACTGATGCCTTAAAGTATTCCATGATGCACCCACAACTGTCCTTTTCACTTCTTCGAAAGGCCCGAAGAATATAAAAAACGGCGTAGTCAAACATAAAAATATCAGTTCAAAAGCCAAGAAGCCTGCAATCTTTTTTAACCTGAAGTTTTTTGATATTTTTACTTTATTTTTATTACTTTTATTACTTTTTTTATTTACTTTACTTTCCTTATTCTCCTTATTTCCCTTGTTTTCCCTCTTGCTTTTCTTTTCACTCACAAAACCAACCACCCGCAAATTTTTCTATTTATCCTTATTTCTAATATAATAAACTATTTTTTCAGTTGATGAAACGGTTTGGTTAAAATATTAATAAAATATTTACACTGACTGTCGTAAGTACTACAGTGAAAACTATCCTTATGGGCGCCCATAAAAAAGGGAAGGAACTTAGTTCCCTTAAACTACCTGATACGAGTCCAAAATGTTGTGTATCCGTTCAAAGACCATACCTGCAATAAACCATACAGGCGCATAGGAAAGCGTAACCAGTCCGTCGACAGCAAGCGCGTCGCTGTAAAGCCATGGATAAATCCCAAGGAGCGTATGAAACAGCAGTCCTGTGGAATATTCCATACCCCATATCAGAACCACCCAGATAACGCCACGGGCAATAAAATTCCAGCCTCTTATCGTATCATGCAAGGGCTCCAGCAAAACCGCAAGGCCATATACCAGCAGCATCCATATGTTTGAATAGCCTGTAAGCCTGATATCCCCGCTTCTGAGAGAATTAAGGCCGGTCCAGACTATTTCCATTCCCCATCCTGCCACTCCATAAATAAAAAATCTTTTCAACATGAAAATATTCTCTGCATCAGAATGATTTTTTAATAGTGGAAATAAAAGCTAAATGGGTTTTTGCGGTAGAATCAATATTAAATTCCGGTGAATATTAAATTCCGGTTATTTTATGTGATAAAATGGATAATAATAAAAAAGATATAGCGTTTGGAGGTTACAAATGTACCTTTTAGGGAAAATAACAGTAACGGCGGTAATACCCGAAAGATTAAGAAAGCTGAGCGATATGGCATATAACCTGTGGTGGTCGTGGAATTCTGAAGCTATTGACCTGTACAGGGAGATAGATTTACCCCTCTGGGAAAAGCTTGGGAAAAACCCGGTAAGATTCATCCAGGAAGTAAGCCAGAAAAAGCTGGAACAAAAGCTGAATGACCCGGAATATATGCAGCGATATGATAGAACTGCCGCCGGTTTTGACGCTTATCTGAATAATACCGACACCTGGTTCAGCCGGACTTATCCTGATAAAAAAGGTCATATGGTAGCTTATTTTTCAGCAGAATACGGCTTGAATGAAGTCCTTCCCATTTACTCGGGAGGTCTGGGTGTTCTATCCGGCGATCATTGTAAATCTGCAAGTGATCTGGGTATTCCCTTTACAGCTATTGGACTTTTTTACAAGCAGGGTTATTTCAGCCAGCATATAAATAAAGACGGTTGGCAGGAAACAAATTTTAATGATTTGAATGTATCCCATCTGCCTGTAAAACCGGTACTTGACAGAAACGGAGAGAAAGTCCTGATAAATCTGGAGCTCCCGGGCAGGATGGTCTATGCCGCCGTTTGGCAGGTGAAAGTCGGCCGTATTTCCATCTATCTGATGGACACCGATGTGGAGCAGAACAACAACCAGGACAGATGGCTGACCGCCAGACTTTACGGCGGCGACCAGGAAATCAGGATACAGCAGGAAATATTCCTTGGGATAGGCGGCGTTAAAGTATTGGAAGTACTCGGCATAGATGCTACGGTGTATCATATGAACGAAGGGCATTCCTCCTTTATGGGTCTTGAACTTATACGGAAGCTTGTACTCCATAACGGTCTGCCTTTCAAGCAGGCAAAGGAAGTAGTGTCGTCTTCGGTTATGTTTACTACCCACACGCCTGTACCTGCCGGCAACGATGTATTTCCGCTGCAGATGATAGACAAGTATTTCAGTAATTTCTGGGGTTCCCTGGGTATCAGCAGACATGAGTTCCTTGATCTGGGCCTTAAAGTCAGCGATAACCAGAATTTCAACATGACTGTGCTTGCGATGTCGCTTGCAGGACGAAAAAATGGCGTCAGCGAACTGCATGGCGCAGTCACACGGAGTATTTTCAACAACCTCTGGCCGGGAATACCTGAAGAGGAAGTGCCCATTACCCATATCACCAACGGTATACACACTCTTACATGGTTATCCCCCAATTATAAGTACCTTTATGACAAATATCTGGATAGTGATTGGAAAGAACGGCTCTATGAGAAAAAAGTCTGGGACAATATTGACAATATCCCCGAAGAAGAACTATGGAATATTCATTGTGCGCTGAAAACAAAAATGATTGGTTTCGTAAGGGCAAAACTCAAGGAACAGAGACTGAACAACGGAGAATCAGTGGAAAATATAAAAAACGCCGAAACCATACTGGACCCCAATGCGCTTACCATAGGTTTTGCAAGGAGGTTTGCAACATATAAAAGAGCCAATCTGATATTCAGAGATGTGGAGCGTATCAAAAAAATACTCAACAAACCCGATATGCCGGTTCAGATAATATTTGCCGGCAAGGCTCACCCTGCGGACAGACCCGCTCACGAAGTCATAAAAAACATCAACGATATCTCAAGGGAAGCGGGCTTTACAGGGAAAGTAGTACTGGTGGAAAATTACAACATGACCCTTGCACGCAATCTGATCCAGGGAGTCGACATTTGGCTCAACAATCCCAGAAGGCCTTTGGAAGCAAGCGGTACGAGCGGTCAGAAAGTATGCATAAACGGAATAATTAACTTCAGCATATTGGACGGGTGGTGGTGTGAAGGATATAACGGCGAAAACGGATGGGCAATAGGCGATAACACATACTACGACAATGAGTATATGCAGGATAATGCAGACAGTCAATCCATTTGTGAAATTCTTGAAAAACAGATTATCCCCTTGTTTTTCGAAAGAAACGGGAACAATATTCCGGTAAAATGGGTCAAAGTAATGAAGGAATCCGTCAAATCACTGACATACCGGTTCAGCACCCACAGAATGCTTCAGGAGTATACGGAAAGCATGTACGTCGCCTCTATGGAAAGAGTGGATAGGATTTTATCCAGTGATTATGACTTTATACGCAGGCTTACAGACTGGAAATCATACATTGAAAAGAACTGGCCGCAAGTGCAGATTTTGGCGTTAAAAGCAATGAACATGCTGCAGGACCGTAAATCCAGGTCGGGTGAGAGCTTAACTCTTTACGCAACTGTTGCTCTGGGAGCAATTGAGCCCGAAAGCGTCAAAGTCGAGTTGTTTTATGGAACCTTCAATAGCGGCAATAAGATAGAAAATCCTGAAATAGCCGAAATGCATGCCGTTGAAAAGCTTGAACCGGGAACATACCGTTATTCCGTAGACATCAGCCTTCTCGAAGGCGGCGAATACGGCTATACTTTCAGAGTTGTACCATATCATCCGGATTTGATAAATAAATTCGACATGTCATTAATAAGATGGGTAGTTCAATAATATGTTTGATTGACTAAAAATGTAAATAACACTATAATGGTTATCGGGCAATTCATATCATGTAATAAAAAATGCAGAACAATCGGTATTTTGGGGGAAAATAATGAAAGGCAGCGCCGCCGGAAGGTTTATAGTATCAATATTGTTGGTTGTGATTATATACGGCTCTGTTTCCTATGCTGCTCCGGTTATAGGGGAACAGGAGCCCGTACCGCTATGGCCGGAAGGCGCTCCTGAAATAAAGGCGGTTTCTTCGATTCTTTCGGAAACTGAACGGGGTCAGGTACTATATGGGAAAAATACATCAGAGCCGCTTCACATTGCTGCCCTGAGCAAGCTTATGACCATTCTCATAGCGGTTGAATCCGGAAACCTGAGCGCCAATATCACGATAAGCAAGGATTCCGTTGATGCGGAAGGATCGGCTTTAAGTCTTGAGGTTGGCGTAAATTATACTCTGGAGGAGCTTCTCTACGGTATAATGCTCACATCGGCAAATGATGCGGCAATAGCGGTGGCTGAGTAC
>VEPD01000314.1 GCA_012027035.1 Ruminiclostridium sp.
AACAGACCGGTCGGCTTTTCCGTTTGAAAACAGATCAAAATCATAAAAACCTTTTATAAGGAAGACCAGGAGAAAAACAGCAGCAACCGATGAAAACAGTTTGAAGTATCTGGTATTATAAAATACCGGTTTTACTTCCTTTGACTGTTTTTGAACCTCAAGCAGCTTCTGATGCAGTTCTATTCTGAAATCAACCGGAAGCTCTTCCTCTTCAGTAATTCTGCAAAGGCCGATTATCCGCGTCAATTCATCCAATTCATCCCTGCATTCCCCGCATGAATCCGTATGCTCTTCAAATTCCCTGCGCTCGTCCGTTTCAAGCTCATCATCGATATATAGCGAAATCAATTCCTTTATTTCACTGCATTTTTTCATCTCCAACCCTCCTTTCATTTTATTTGACGTACCCATCCAGTAAAAGTTCCCGTTTTGAGGCAAGTACATTTTTTAAAGCCTGCCTGGCTCTGTTTATTCTCGATTTTACGGTACCTTCAGGGCATTTGAGCACTTCTGCGATTTCTTCATAACTCAAGCCCTGTATATCTCTTAGTACGATAGCAATCCGGTGCTCCTCGGATAGCCGTGCAATAGCGTCATTTACAATCTTTTTCAAATCTTCAGCTTCAGCCGTCTCCTCAGGCGATGGCTCATCGCTCTCTATCTGGCGTTTCATATCGCCGTCGTCCAGCTTTATCTCTTCATCCAGCGAAATGACTTTTCTGTTTTTGCGTCTTCGTATCTCATCCAGACAGACATTGGTTGTTATCCGATAAATCCATGTGGAAAATGAGGATTGCTCCTTGAAGCTCCTTATCGATTTATATATTCTGATAAGAACCTCCTGGGTCAAATCACCGGCATCGTCATAATTGCCCAGCATTCTTAATGCCATGTTGAAGATTTTCTTCTGATAGCTTTCTATCAGCTGTTCAAACGCGGCAACATCGCCGGATTTTGCCCCTTCCAGGAGATCCTTTTCCCTGTCGCTCATAACTATAGCAATACCTCCGCCCCCTATTATATCATTTTTTTAAAACCCTTTTGAACAGGATACAAATAATTTATACAAATGTAATACTTGATTCTGCCGCAAAAAGTCCAATGTGGAAACAAAATTTCGCCGACCCGTAAGGAATACCTCTGAGGAAAGTGGAGCAAGAGCTGCTTTAGAGACATTTCCCCTCGCGACATCTTTCCGATGCTATCGAAATTTTGTGGTACATGAGTTTTTACGGCAGAAGGATGGGTTTCAACGTTCGCAAGACAAGGCTTGAAAAACACTATCCAGACATTGTGCTGTTATTTCAATGTCCTCCGTACTGTGGGCATTTGAGACAAATATTGCTTCAAATTGCGATGGAGCCATATAAATCCCCCTTTCCAGCATGCCGGTAAAATAAGCGGCAAAGCGTTTTGTATCTGCTTTTACAGCAGATTTATAATCTGTGACCGGTTTCTCAGTAAAGAAAGCGCTGAGCAGCGAACCGACCCGGTTGACTGACAATGCGATACCGTATTTCTTCCCGGTTCCCACATAAGCTTTTTCCAGCAGTTGTGCTTTTGCAGCAATATCTTCATATATACCATTATTGCTTTTCAATATCTTCAAGGTGGCAATCCCCGCAGCCATTGCCACAGGATTGCCGGAAAGGGTCCCCGCCTGGTATACCGGCCCTGAGGGCGATATCATACCCATGATTTCCTTCCGGCCTCCATAAGCTCCTACAGGCATTCCGCCTCCAATTATTTTCCCGAATACCGTCAGGTCAGGTTCAATGTTATAATACCCCTGCGCGCCGCCGTAGGATACCCTGAAGCCTGTAATAACCTCGTCGAATATCAATATCACTCCATATTTTCTTGTCAGTTCCCTCATAAGCTTGAGAAAGCCGACGTTGGGAGGCACTACTCCCATATTCCCCGCAACCGGCTCAACAATTACTGCGGCCAGTTCATTTCCTGAATTGATGAATATCTGCTCCAATTCATTCAGGTCATTATATGCCACGGTCAGAGTATTCCTTGCATAATCGGCAGGCACTCCCGCGCTATCGGGGACTCCCGTGGTAAGGGCTCCTGAACCGGCTTTGACCAGTAACCCGTCTGAATGTCCATGATAACAGCCTTCAAATTTCAGTATTTTATCCCTCCCGGTGAAGCCTCTTGCCAGCCTGATGGCGCTCATAACGGCTTCGGTGCCGGAACTGACCATCCTGACCATTTCAACCGATGGAACTGCATCGCAGATGAGCTGTGCAAGCTCGATTTCCTTTTCTGTCGGAGCCCCGTAGCTTGTACCGTACTCTGCCGCTTTTTTAACCGCTTTTACGACCTCCTCCCGGGCATGTCCCAGAATCATAGGTCCCCAGGAGCCTACATAGTCGATAAAAACATTGCCGTCAACATCAGTGATCCTTGAACCCCTGGCTTTTTTTACAAAAAGCGGCGTCAGGCCCACCGACTTGAAAGCCCTGACAGGACTGTTCACACCGCCAGGAATGATATCTTTAGCTTTATTAAACAGCTCTGTTGAATTTGTGTTGTCCATTAAGTAAAACCTCCGATTTATAATTTTATTAATTTCGAAAACTTAAATCCCCTGTCATAAAATGGTTTTCGAAATTACTCTCCATTAATCATTTTCCCGGCAAGCCTTTACGGCTTTCCTCCGCCAGCCATTGGGCCAGCTGTTTGGCATAGTAGGTGATTATTATTTTTGCTCCTGCTCGTCTGATTGCAGTAGCAGACTCCATTACAGCCGCTTTTTCATTTATCCAGCCATTATTTGCAGCCGCTTTTATCATAGAGTACTCTCCGCTGACATGGTAGGCTGCAACAGGCAGGTCAAATCTGCTGTGTATATCGCTGATCACGTCCAAATACGCCATTGCCGGTTTTACCATAATAATATCCGCGCCTTCGTCAATATCCAGTCCAACTTCACGTACAGCTTCCTTTCTGTTTGCATAATCCATCTGATAGGTTTTCCTGTCGCCATAAGCGGGACTTGAATGCGCCGCCTCCCTGATAGGTCCATAAAA
>VEPD01000477.1 GCA_012027035.1 Ruminiclostridium sp.
ATCCACCAGTGTCGGGGCAGTTTTGCCTCCGATTATAATATTACCGACAAAAGTATACACCTCATCCACAAGCCCACTTGAAATCAACCCCCAGTTGAGGGTCGCCCCCCCTTCGACCATAAGGCGGTTGATACCCCGGTTCTTTAATTCAGGAAGAAGTCTGGCAAGGTCAACATCCTTTTTCCCGATACAGATTATATCTGCAAGCTTTGAAAGCCTCCTGACTTTTTCAGCAGGCGCACTTTCAGAAACAGCGATTATGCGTTTGCCTTCACCTTTTTTAAAGATATCTGCATCAACCGGTGTTCTTGCGAGGCTGTCAACAACTATTCTCACGGGATTTTCTGAAAGTCCTGTGGCAAGCCTTCTCTCCTTCCTGTTTTTTGATTTCACAGTAAGGCCTGGATTATCCGAAATTACAGTACCGATTCCCACCATAATGGCATCGGCTGATGCCCTGAGTTCATCCATGCGGTCAAAATCCAGGCTTCCTGATATCCGGGTCAGCCTGCGTTCAATTGTGGCAATTTTTCCGTCAGCACTCATGGCTGCGTTGATAAAAACAAATGGTCATGCGGATTTTCCATCATTCCCGATTGTAGGAGGATTTGACATGGCTTTCTCTTAATCGCTAATAAGAGAACTACTATACTCTTTTAAACAGCACATGCACTCATCAATATGGTCTTTATCAACATATACATATGGAACATTAGAGTACTTTGCAATATCCTTAATGTTAAGTCCAAAATCTCCTATGGCATAAGTAGTTGAACCACTAACATCGATTGGTATGTCTTTTGCAGCAGCTAAGTTAAAAGGTTCAAATTTAGCATGAGAAACCATTATTTTGCAGGCCTCGATTTTCAATTTCTTTGCTAACCATTGTTCCAATTTATCTGGATTATCACGTGCATCTGAGACTAAATCATTTTTAAGTTCCCCTTGAATTTTTTTATGGAATTCAAAAGCATGTTTCCAGCAAGGCTTTAAAAATCTATGTTCTCTCCACATACTATATAAATCTGAAATTTTCTGGGATTTTTTGACATTAGTTCTTATTTCAGAAATTATATCGTAATCATCTATGACCTTCTCAGTTACAGCATTTTTTGAAAAAAAATCCTCTAATTTAATCAATCCTTCATCTATAAGCGTGCTAATTATCTTCTTCAGCAGGGAATCTGTGAATACAACTTTATGATGTTGGTATACCCACATATATACTTGATTTCTACCAACAATTAGATTTGTAACCAAGCTTAATCCCTTTTCACTTAGAACCAATTTGTTCTTATCAGATACTGTGTATGATGTTAGCAATCTTTCCTTATCCAAACTTGCAAGAGATGCCCCTGTCATATAGTTATCTCGAAGCAAATAATCAAATTTATCTACGTCTATAGAAGAATTTAGTATATTTGCTAACACATTATAATGGCTCCTTTTATCTTTTGGCACATCTTTACAAACTCTACCAAGTATTATTGAACAAAGATTTTTAGGATTTACTTTAAAATCTTTTAATAGCATATCACTATAATGGGATAATATGATAGAGCAACTCATTAACTCGTGCGGAGGTTTGCTGCTTAATATTTGTTCTGTGTTATCGGTGCTATCTAATACGAACTCCAGTTGATTTTTTAAATCCTTGACCAATAAATCTTTTTCTTTTTCATAAAATTCTTCGCATACATGAGAGAATGGAGCATGTCCGATATCATGAAGTAAACACGCATAACGGAGAGTTTTTTTAAGCTCATCAATTTCGTTATCGGTTAAATTTTTCCAGAAATCTAATTCTTTCTCATTTGAATTGTCAATCACATTATTTAGAACCGAAGAACCCAAGGACATTACTCCTAAACAATGCTCAAACCTACTATGTGTCGCACCAGGATAGGTAAAATACGCTGTGCCTAAATGGAAGATATTACGTAACCTTTGAAACAAAGGTGTATCCATTATTTTTTTATCATCATCATTAATTTTAATAAGATGGTGTACTGGGTCTTTGATATAATGGATAGCCATAAAAAATTAGATAAATTAATACCTACTTAGTTATAAGTCAGACTCGTTATTGTTAGTTAGATTGTCGATTAATTCGTCCAAAGCTTCCAATATTTTGGGTGGTACACCTCTGGAAATTACTTTGTCATCATTACTTAATTTAACTCCTCTTTCAGTCAGTTGGTATATTATCGAACCTGAACGCTCCACTATGAGTCCTGAAGATTCAAAGAATAGTAGTTCCCTATCTAAGGTTTCGCTATATATTGTATCACCAAATGGTTCAAAATCCATAGGTACAATTATTTGCCGTTCTGCAAGTTCACCACAAAGAGTTTTTAAATTGGATTTTAATTTTTCTCTCTCTTCTTTTACATCCCCACATTTACTTAAATAACGTATAAGAAGTACGTAAGAATCCAATTTGAGCCAATTTTCACTCTGTCCCCCATCATCACGATTTATTTCCACTTTGATATTACCTTTCATAATCCTACTACTCCAATCCTTCTCTTGACTAGCTGTTTTTAACTCCTTTATAGTTTCATGATAATCGTAATTGTTATACTCATTATCATATATCTATTATATTATAGGTAGTCATTTTTATATATATTGTTTTCTATTCGTTTTTCGAGAATCATGGTTATTTTACATTCTCGACTTCTCATGCGAACATAAAGCTTCATGACACCAACTGCTTAATCAATATAACAACGCTATCGATTAAAACCTTTTGGTATGGATATTATATGTAAGGAACATATCGGAAATTCTTTTTATAGGGAAACATTTGCCGAGTCCTGCCAGTTGTTGTTTTGAGCGTTCATAAGAGTTTCTTTTTAATAATATCCCTGATGCATACGAATTTTAAAATTTATCATCAACAGATTCTGAGTATAGATAGAAGCTGTTGATGGTTAGAAAAGCTTATGAACGCAAAAATACTCATAGAGCCAGAACTAATAAATCTTGAATAAATAATTCGTTAATTCACGAATAATCTGGTGATAATCTTGAAGATACTTGTAAGCGACCCCATATCCGACCAGGGTGTCGAGATATTAAAAAAAGAATTTGATGTTGATATTGCA
>VEPD01000152.1 GCA_012027035.1 Ruminiclostridium sp.
ATGTAGTATTAATGCGGGCGCTTGTCATTCGCCTTCCGTGGCTCAGGACAAGCGTCTGCGGCATCCGTGCCGCAGGGTAACGGCCGCATTCGAGTTTCGCCGGGACAAACAGCCTGCGGCCATTCCTTCACATGACGCATTTATTTACAGCCATGCCCACCCATCTTGGTTAGAAGTGAAAGAATACATTTTAGAAGTGCATGATTAAAAAAGTTCAATAAATAAATCAAGCCATATTTTGATTATAGTCGAATTTTATGTTGACGAATCTTTAAAATAGTTTAGCAAGTATATTGTCTATATTGTTTATTACCGTTTGACATAAGGGCTTGTCTGGTAATAAATGTGCTATCTTATTCTGTGTAGATTTTTTGTTCGGTAAGGCGATGGAGACGCAGATACTTTGTGTATCTAGGTTGACAGCAACGAAGCCGAACGGAAAATCAGCCAGAATGTTTGGTACAGATATTACCAGACAAGTACTAAGATATTAAAACATAGATGATAGTTTATTTTGCATAATCCGTTATTTTGCAAAAGATGAGTAATAATTGGAAAAGTCTATTTGTTTTGATATAATAGAAAATATATGTGAAAAGAGAAAAATTATGAAAGCAGTTATAATAGCGGCAGGATACGCAACCCGACTTTATCCACTGACAATGAATAGACCTAAAGCATTGCTTACTATAAACGGAAAGCCCATTATAGATTACATTTGCGATGAAATTGATACTATTGATATAATAGATGAAATATTGGTTGTTAGCAATCATAAATTTATTAACAATTTTCTGTGTTGGGTATGTAAGAGAACAGGAAAAAAGAAAATAAAATTGCTAGATGATGGCTCAATATCTGAGGAAGATAGACTTGGTGCTATTGGAGATATAAAGTTTGTTCTAGATAAGGAAAACATTAAAGATGATGTCTTGATAGTTGCAGGAGATAATTTCTTTACATACAAGTTGCTTGATTTTTATAAATTTTTTCTGGAATGTAAAAAAGATTGTATTGCTGTTCATGAAGTAGACAGAATCGAAGATTTAAAAAGAATGGGTGTAGTAAAAATAGATGAAAATGCCAGAGTTATTGATTTTGCCGAAAAACCAGAAAACCCGCAATCCAATATTGCAGTTTACGCTTCGTACATTTACCTTAAAGATACGCTTCCTTTATTTGATACCTATTTAAGGGAGGGTAATAAGCCTGATGCTCCAGGATATTTTCCTGCCTGGTTATGTCTCAAAAAGGATATTTTTGCCTTTTCATTTGACGGAGAGTGTTACGATATTGGAACACATGAGGCACTTTCTGAGGTACGGAAAAAATTTAGAATTCAAGTAAAATAATGGCTTTATATACCCAAATAGATGTTGAATTTACTTTTGTCTACTGCAACAAAACCCATATAATGTGCGACATTTTTCTAGATTTTGACCAGAAAGGCATTCTCTTTAACATGTTAATATGAAAATTCTATAAACTTCAAACAATACAAAACATGGCGGGATAATTATTGGGGTTTTTATGCAGATTATATTTACGCATTTTTTGAATCGACCGAAGTATGGCATAAGGTAATGGCCGACGATGAATGACCTTCCGGCGATGTGGAGAGCAGTATCGTAAGGATACCTTGTAATGAAGGGTAATAGTGGGAATTATTGATAGTATGTGTTATAATCAAGGAGATGTAAAATAAATAATTTAAATTATTAAGAGGATTATTATGCTTGGTAGAGATGTAATACTCAAGGAACTGGATAAAAACAGAAGTACAATATTTGAATATGGAATTAAACAAATTGGATTGTTTGGTTCATTTGCCAGAAATGAACAAACTGAAAATAGTGATATTGATTTTTTAATTGAGTTTGAACAAGGGGAAAAGTGCTTTGATAATTACATGAACTTTAAATTCTTCCTTGAAAATATGTTTCAAAGAAAAGTCGATCTTGTTATAAAAGAAAATATTAAACCTGCTTTAAAGAATAATATTTTAGGGAGCGTTATATATGCAAAGGGAGCATAAAGCTTATAGTGAAGATATTCTTGATTGTATAAGGAAGATAGAGAACTATACAAAGGATTTAAGTTTTGATGAATTTATCAGTAATGAATTAGTACAGGATGCTTTGTAAGAAATCTTGAAATAATTGGTGAAGCGACAAAAAAGCTCCCTGATGAATTGAAGCTTAAAAGGTCTGGTATTCCATGGCGTAATATTGCAGGATTAAGAGACATTATTGCTCATGATTATTTTGGCTTGGATTTTGAAATAGTCTGGGATGTAATAAAAAACAAGCTCCCTCAGCTTAATACAGCTATCTTAGAAATTCTATCGGAGATATAATCAAGTTTACTTTTCTGTAAGTATAATATATTGGTATCGGCTTCGAATAGATATGCTGCAAAACGTGCCGGAGGGTATAAGACGGTTCGTGACTTGCGCAGAGAGCGCACATAGCAAGGAGAACCGTCCCCACTTGCGTGTCCACTTGCGACCCCATTGCTTAATGCAGTTTTGGCAATTTCTAAAGTGTTTTTGCCATAACAGTTTGTTTTACAGATGTATGTTATGGAAAGAATGTGAAACTAGCCTGACCATTCGAGCAGACGGACAGGCGTAAAATCCCCTGTTATTGCAGTTTGTGTTTTTATTGGCAGTTACCTTGGATGTATCGGCAGGAATGGCTTTAATACCCGGCTTAAAAAGCTTAAAAAATCTATATGCATCGTAGTATCAAATACTTTATCCGCAATCCAATTGTCAATAGATTGTACAAGTAAATCCAATCCGTTGTTATCCATATTTTCCAAAGCCCTGCGAATTACCAATGAGTTTTTGTAGGAATGCCGGAGATCTTTTGTCAAACTCTCATATTTACCTATGCCTGAAAGGTCATATGCTGCATACACTCCTGTCAGCACAGATTCGAATTGGCCAAAACCAAGGGCAGGCATATTGCAGCCGAAGTTATTGCCCACATGATAAATGTTATCGAGTTTGGCTTGATTACAAATACCAATGATATAATTTGAAATTTCGAAGTTGTCCGTAATTCTTAAGTTCTGGGAAATATCCTTGCATACCTGCTCGTAAAATTCCTTCCATAACTCTTGAAGATTTTTTTGTTTGTTCTCCGGATAATCAGGATATCCGATTACAATATTTGCTTCCTTCTCCGAAAACGGTATAAGATATGCATATCCCTTGGGAGCAAATTTATAATTCAGCCACGCATAAGGGTTGTCAACTTTAAAACTTCCTTCAACTGTAGCGCCTTTTATGGTAACAGTCAGATCTCTCCGGTAATTACCCAGTTTTTCTGCGTAAGCAGCATCACCTGTTGCGAGAACAATATGTGTAAATTCCTTTTTCAATTGTTCAAGCGTATATTCAGAGTGATAAATAATATGTGATTTAACTTGTGCCGCCAATTGGTTTTCAAAGGAATCCCTGTGCCTTCCCCGTATATTTGTATACCCTATGTCTCCATTAATTATTGCCTTTTTATTTTCTGAATATATGGTTAGTTGATTTATGACACTGGTAGGCTCCAGACGAATATTAAATTCTTTAGAAAAGTAGTCCAGGCATTTATTAATTGGCCTGCTTAAAATATGAAGCAATGTTTCACCATTTACAAACCTATCACCCGGCATGCTCCGTTTTTCAAAAATAGTCGCTGATATGCCATTTTGTTCCAGAATGATTGCACAGGATAATCCGGACATTCCGGCTCCTATTATTGCTATATTAATATCAAACACCTCTTTATTTTTCTGACAGGTAAAAATTTACTTTTACTATTTCTACAATAGCATGATATTTCTTGTGCCGTCAAATGCAATATTTACCATATTATTACAGAATAGCGGCCAATAAAGATAAATTTTTCCTTGAAAATATTTTTCAAAGAAAAGTTGATCTTGTTATAAAAGAAAATATTAAACCTGCTTTAAAGAATAATATTTTAGGGAGCGTTATATATGCTATGGGAGTATATAGCTTATAGAGATGATATTCTTGATTGTATAAGTTAATCGTGATACTATCCTTTTTTACTTTTTTTGCAAAGTAATCTTTACTTCTCAGTTAATCGTAATATGGATTTCCTTGCCAAGGCTGCGGGCGATTTTGGTGACAAAATCTAGTGAGGGGTTGTAGGCACCGCTTTCAAAACGGGATATGTTGGATTTTTGTGTGCCGATACGCAAGGCAAGCTCTTCCTGAGTGATATTCAGCTGATTACGAGCATCAATGATTTGTGCGATCAACTCATAACGAGGCTTTAATATTTCGTATTCTGCCTTGAATTCCTCGTCCTTCATCAACTTTGCTTTAATATCTTCAAATTTCACTCCTGCTTTACTCATCTTGACACCTTCTTTCATAATCTAATTTATAGCTTAATGCTTTTTCAAGCTCTCGTTCGGGTGCTTTATTGGTTTTCTTTACAAAGCCATGTAGCAGTACAAAGGTATTTTTTTCATATAGAAAGTAAAATATTCTCGTTATGTCGGATGAAAACTTCACCCGTAACTCAAACAGTCCTTTATAGCGTTTGCTCTTGATCGCGGTTGAAAAGGGTTCACGGATATTGATGCCCAGCTTCTTAAGCAGCAATATGTCGCTGTACGCTTTGGCACGCATCTTTGGATTAAGTGACAGTAAAAAATCTTCAACAGGGATTTCACCGTTTTTCTTTTGGTAGAATTCTATTTCCCAATCCAATCCGCTGCCTCCCTTAATATTATATGCCTGTTATAATACTTATGTTATCATATATGATAACATAAGTCAATGGATATTCACAACCTTTTTAGCTCTACGTAAAAGAGGCACTATCCTGCGAGATAATGCCTCTCTAGCTTTTTCCGTAACGGTTTGGGGTATGGTTCAACAAGCTTCCCTATTAAACCGTTTTTATAGGCGGGTTTTCTATGTGTGGCAGGCAGCCGCATCAGAGGAAGCCCTAGTGCTTACTCGTTCTATGTGGTAAGGACGGCGGGAACGACATTGAAGAAAAACTGACCTGAAAGGCGGGAGCATGCACACAAGACTTTGCTTAATATGGCGAAGTATCTCCCTCTTTGGAATATCCGGCTTTCAATAGATACCTTCCGGTCTTTTGTTAATGTCATAAAAGGATCAATAGACTATCCTCAGATAATTTCATATAATATTTATGCTGAAACGGCATATTAAAAAAAACTCCTCCGCAGGAGTTAGGAAAAATATAGGTTCGTGATTTTGCCCTGTTGATCGCCTAAACAGCCCTTGAAAAGCAAATTAAAAAGAATTATAATGGTTATAACAATATGATGATATTTTGGATATTTATTTCGGGGAGGTAATTATCATAGCATTATATCTTGACATATTATATAAATCTTTTCAGAAACGGTGGACATATAGGTCCGATGCATATATCCTCATCTTTGGCACCCTTATACAGATGATAGTACAAATCAATGTATGGACGGCCCTTTTCAGCAATAAGGTGGATGTTGTCGGGGTTACTCTTGATGAAATGATCGGATATGTTTTCATAAGCGCCATTGTGGGAGCATTTGCCGATTCAAATGCAGGTAACTACATAGGTGAGAAAATGAAGGATGGGTCGATTGTTATTGATTTTATAAGACCGTTAAACCTGAAATATTCTTTACTGGCGGAGGATTGTGGGGTTCACCTTTACCGGTTCCTGTTCAATGTATTGCCGACCTGCCTATTCCTTGGTTTGGTGTACAGGATACATATTCCATTTCACTTTTTCAATGTTGTTCTGTTTGCGATAAGTGCCATCAACGGAATATTCATCATTTTCCTTATCAATTATATACTTGGCATGCTTTGCTTTTGGTTGAAGGACTTTGGCTATATTCAGTGGTCATTGAAAGCTTGTTACAAATTGTTCACGGGCGCGGTGGTGCCATTATGGTTTTATCCCGGTTTTCTTCGGACTATCGCCAATGTGCTACCATTCAGGCTTGTCTATTTCGAGCCAATATCAATATTGCTGGGTAAGCTTGATATCGCAGGCAGCCTCAATGTACTGGCCCTGCAGTTAATCTGGATTATAGGATTTGTAGTGATAGAAAAGCTTGTGTGGTATAAGGCGCAAGAAGCACTTATTGTTTTTGGAGGGTGAGGATGTATTATCTCGAGATGTATTTAAGCTTTATAAAAGTCCGGTTCCAGGAACTTTTCCAGGATAGGATATCCTTCATTCTTTCGACAATTGTAATGGAGGCCTCATATGGGGCGGATTTCCTTCTAATCTGGCTCATTGTATATAAGTTCCGAACGATCGGTGTATGGGGGCCATATGAAATAATGTTCCTATTTGCACTAAATTTGATGTCCTACTCTGTTGCCGGTTTCTTTTTATTCCATCCCACCACAAGATTATCTTCAATGGTTAGGACCGGCCGGTTCGACGAAGTGCTGACCAAACCTTTGAATGCGTTTACTTACCTTATGTTCAGGGATTTCAACCCGGGTTATATCAGTCATATTGCTTTGAACATAGCGCTGATGATATTCTGTATAATAAAACTCGGACTTTCAGTCACATTGGTCAACGTATTGTTTTTGATACTGACAATTATCAGCGGCGCGTTGATACAGGGAGCCGGTTTTATTTTTACATCGGTACCTTCCTTCTGGATGGTGCAGAACAATTTTCTTATGGAGACAATTATGTATGACTTGAAATATTTCATCAGATACCCGATTTCTATTTATAACAAGTTTATCCAGATTATACTTACATTTATAATCCCCTATGCATTCATCAATTTTTATCCGGCTCAATTTTTTCTTAAAAAAAATGATTTTTTGATTTTTCATCCTGTATTCCAGTTTCTGTCGCCTGTAGTCGGTATCCTTCTCATCCTGGGTGCTTACAGGTTCTGGCTATTCGGAATCAGTAAATATGAGAGTACGGGATCCTAAAGGAGGATATAAATGTCAAGTATTGAAGTCAAAAATGTAATAAAGGAATATCGCATATATAAAAGGGAGACGGGATTCTCCAATGCATTGAAATCATTGTTCTACAGGCGATATGACACACTCCGGGCCGTAGATGGCATTTCATTTTCCATAGAAAAAGGGGAGCTTGTCGGCTACATTGGACCGAATGGAGCAGGTAAATCCACAACCATCAAAATGCTGGCCGGCGTACTTGTACCGACATCCGGGTCAATTTATATTGATGGACGGATCCCCTACAAGAACCGGAAGGAGAATGCAATGCATATGGGAATTGTGTTTGGCCAGCGTTCGCAGCTTTTCTGGGACCTGCCGGTTGAGGAGACTTTCGTACTCTATAAGAAAATGTACCGGATCGATGATAAACGTTTTAAACATAATGTGGATTATTTCATTAAATTATTAGATATGGAAGGCTTTATAAAAATGCCTGTCCGGCAGTTGAGCCTCGGACAGAAGATGCGCGCTGATTTAGCCATTTCGATGCTTCATGATCCGGATATTGTTTATCTTGATGAGCCAACAATCGGTCTTGATGTAGTTGCAAAAGGCAGGATACGTAAATTCATCCGCGAAGTGAACAGGGAAAAGAAGACTACTTTCTTACTGACTACTCACGATATGGACGATATCGAACAGATATGTGAAAGGATCATCATGATTAATCAGGGCAGGGTCATTTACGATGGTAACCTTGATTTGTTTAAGGAGAAGCATGGTAAGGAGCATGTAATGATCGTGGATTTTGCAGATGATGAAATGATATTTGAAGATCCGATTCTTAGGATAATTAAGGAAGAAGGCTCCAGAAGGTGGATTTCATTTGACAAGAGAAAGGTAGGTATACAGGAAGCGATCAATAGGGTCACAAGCAAGTACAGGATAAATGATTTCAGCCTGCGGGAGCCTGAAATTGAAGATATTGTAAGGGATATGTATGAAAATGCGGGTGCGGAGGTATAATCCTTGGAATTATAAACTTAACTAAACGCCACTCCACACACGCAAATAGGGACGGTTCCTGACTTGCGCATATTTGTCCATGGCAAGGAGAACCGGCTCTACTTACCCCCTCTGTATGCCCCTCCTACCGCCAGAGCCAGAGCTTGATGCGCTTGTTCCTTATGAAGTATCTCCACTGCCTCATGAGGTATGGTATAAGGTAATGGTCGACGCTGAATGACCTTCCGGCGCCTCCAAGCAGGCAGACGGCTGCGGGAATGTACCACCATGTGGCTGGAAGCAAGCCTGTCGACAGCAGGAAGTTTATATTCATTCCAAGGGCAATGAGTGCAAAAAGGAATGTAAAGGTGCCTGATATCAATGCCAGGCCTATACCGATTTCGGTGATTACTATAAGAGGTTGGAATATCTGTGCGTTTGGTACTACGATATTGTCTGCGATCCAAGCGTACCATCCGGGAGTATGCCCGGCTACGATTCTGAATACTTTCTCTCCGGTTTCGGTAGTAGAAGCGCTTGATGCACCATCAACCAGGGAGCCTGCGAGCATTGGTTTATTAAGCCAGCCCTCGCTGATTTTTGCAAGACCTTCCATGAGCCACGAATAACCGAGGAATATTCTTATAGGCACCATAAAAAGGGCATGTGCAGGAGCGGTTAAATGCTTTTCCAGAAGGAACTTATCAGGCTTTCTATCGAGAATCTCATCTTTCAGATATTTTATTGCAGATTCAAAGCCTCCGATATGGAAAAGATATTTGATGGCAATAAAATGCTTTATCAGGACAGCCAATAAGGGTGGGAGTCTCAGCCCGATAAAATTACCCACTGCAAAATAGCTGCCGATTGATACTGCTATTCCATAAAGATGCGGGTGCATAACCTTCTTCTTCGAATCGCTCCTTATAAGTGAAAGTATATTGGCTGCGGCTGTTTTAGCGCCTTCGACAGCATATTTCACCATTGTCGGCATTACGCAGGTCCTGTTGATGAATGCAGCCGCGTTGCCTATTGCAAAAACATTGTTATACGAGGTGTTTGCAAAACCGTCAATCTTTATTCTGGAGTTGTTTCCTTTTTCTATATCCAGTTTTTCCGCCAGCTTTGACCCTTTTATACCTGTAGTCCATATGACCGTTTGGGTTTCAATATTTTCACCGGATTTCAAAACGGCCGCACCCGGTTTAACTTCTATAATTTCAGAGCTGGTGCGGATTTCAACCTTCAGCTTGTGTGTCAGATATTTGACTGACCTGTCTATGTTTGCCTGGAGGAGATCATCTAGAATATTCGGCAGCGCTTCTACCAGTATAAGCCTGACATCTTTTCTCGAAATACTGTAATCCTTACAAAGCTGTCCTATCCATATCGCTATTTCACCTATGACTTCGGTTCCCGTAATGCCTCCGCCTGCTACAACAAAGGTCAGCAGCGACTCACGGGCCCGGACGTCCTTTTCCATAATGGCCTTCAGGAAACAGTTCGCTATATGGTTCCTGAGCTTGACCGCTTCTTCGACAGACCATAAAGAGAAGGTATTCTCTTTCACATTCGGTACTCCGAGATCGTTCTGACTGCCGCCGGATGCAATTATTAGGTAGTCGTACGGATATTCAACGGATTTTGAAGCCAGCTTGTTATTTTCAAAATCAATGCTTTCTATCTCATCCAATATAACCTTGACATCGGTATGCTGAAAAATATCATGCAGCGGCACTTTCACGCTATCTGCATCAACCCGGTTTCCTACAACTTCATGTATCCGTGCAAAATGTGTCTGATATGATTTTCTGTTAATTATGTGAATTTCTATGTCGTCGGTCTTTTTCTTTTTTTTGTGAAGCGTCAGAGCCGCTTCGATTCCTGCGTAACCCGCACCTAATATCAAAACCTTCTTAGCCACCGGCAGCTACCCCCAATCGAATTAACATCTATTATGCTCCTTCGCTGACGCTCGGGATGACTGTTTCTGAAAATCCATTTTCATTTTTATTCACTCACAAGTTAGCTACTTAATGAGCATATTATATCAAAAACGATGAAATCACATTTTTTACCCAATCAAGCACCGGCGTGGGGAAAATACCCATAATAAGAGTTGCCGCCGATGAAATTACCATTATTACTCCAAGATGAGCGGGTATATTTATCCTGCCGGCGTCAACCGCGTTGTTCATTAACAATACCCTTATAACGCTGATATAGTAATATATGGATACAACACTCATTGCTATTGCCAGGAATGCCAGCCAGAGATATCCCTGCTGGATGATTGCCGTAAAGAGAAAGAATTTTCCTGTGAATCCGGCAGCCGGCGGAATACCTGCGAGGGACAGAAAACTTAATAGCATGACGCCCGCTAGAAAAGGCGAGCGTTTCCACATGCCGGCGAAGTCCGATATCTCGGTACTGCCTGTCTGGGCTTGAAATGCTATTATTGAAGCAAAAGCCGCCGTGTTTCCAAAAATATAAAGCACCAGATAATAGAGGATAGCGGAAGCGCCAAGCTGGGTATAAGCTACAATACCCAACAGGATATAGCCTGCATGGGATATGCTTGAGTATGCAAGGAGCCTCTTGATATTTTTCTGCGGTATGGCTGTTAGATTACCAACTATCATGGTCAGGCAGGCCAAAGCGATTATAAGGATTTTGAAAGCGTCAAATGCCGGAGAGATAACAGTGAACACTACCCGGATCAGCATTGCAAAACCCGCAGCCTTGGATGCAATTGCAAGAAATGCGGTAGTCGATGACGGGGAGCCTTCATATACATCAGGCGACCACATGTGGAACGGAACAGCTGAAATCTTGAAGCCGAAACCGGCAATCATCATTATAACCGCTAAAAGCAGAATAGGACTCAAAACTTCAGATTGCAGATGTTTCAATATGTCTGTAAAAACCAGTGAACCGCTTATTCCGTATATCAAACTGATACCGTACAGGAGAACTGCCGAGGACAATGCGCTGAGGAGCACATATTTGACTCCGGCTTCCGAGGATTTGACGTCGTCTTTATGGTATGCCGACATTATTACCAGGGGAATAGTCATCAGTTCAAGGCCTATGTACAGGGTAACAAAATCATTTGCGGAAGCAAGCACCATCATTCCGGAAAGGGAAAAGACAATCAAGGCAAAAAACTCACTCCTGTTATCTTTGAACCTTTCGGACTCGGTTAAAGCCATAACCGTTACCAGGATGGCGCCCACAAGAAATATCTGCTTAAAGAAAACAGATAGACTGTCTGATACGAATAACCCGTTAAAAAATGTTTCCGTACCATTTCCCCGGTTAATGAAGCTAAAAACAAAAATGGCCAGCAATGCCAGTACGGAAGCGTACCCAGCTACCTTCCCCTTCTCCCTGGGTAAAATCAGGCCGATTACCAGCAGGGCAATTGCCAGAAGCACGGTTAACAATTCAATACTGATTGCATTATAGTTCATTGCAGCTTATTCCTTTCTTTGTCATTGCGAGTGCAGCGCAGCAATCTCGTTTTCTTAAAAACTAAATTGCTTATGCCGTTTACTTTAGTAATATCGGGACAACACCGCTGTCTATAATATCGGTTATAAGCCGTGGGAAGAAACCGTAAACCAGGAGTATTCCGCAAAGCAGGACTATCGGTACCATCTCCACGCCTCTGGCGTCTTTAACATGATCCAGATCTGGCTTTCGGGGGCCAAAAAATATCCTTTGAACAACCCATAAAACATAAATTGCCGTTATTATGATTGCGGATATTGAAATAATGGAAAATACCGGGAAGGCCTGAATCGATCCGGAGAAGATTGCAAACTCGGCAACAAAATTGAAGGTGCCGGGCAGACCCAGCGACGCGAGGCCTGCAATGAGAAAAGCGGCGGCGATCCTGGGCGTTTGGTGCGCAAGACCTCCGAAATCATCGATTTCCCTTGTATGAGCCTTGTCATAAATGTTCCCCACAATTGCGAAGAACAGCGCAGCCATGATTCCGTGGGCAAACATCTGGCTTACGGCGCCGTCGATTGATACGGCGTTAAGGGACGCCAGTCCTAAAAGGACAAAGCCCATATGGCTTACCGAAGAGTTTGCCACCACGTATTTGATGTCCTTCTGTACCATTGCGACAAATGCAATATAAACAGCGTTTATTGTTGCAAGAACAGCAATTAACGGCGCCCAGAAAGCAGCGCCTTCAGGGAAGAAACCGATGCCGATGCGGATAAGGGCATAGCCGCCAAGCTTCATGATTACGCCTGCCAGGATCATGCTGATTGATGTGGGCGCTGCGGAGTGTCCGTCAGGCGTCCAGCGGTGGAGCGGCCAAATGGGTACCAGTATGCCGAAACCCAGCAGCATGGTGAAAAAGGCAAATTTCTGGAAGGCGGCGTCATATTTTATTGCCGCAAGCTGTGCTATATCAAAGGTATTACCGGGAGCGTACAGATAAATGGCGATTATACCGATAAGCGCTACAGCGCTTCCGCTCAGCAGATACAGAGTATATTTTAAAGCGGCGTACTCCTTATTCTTGCTGCCCCAGATAGTTATCAGGATGAATTTCGGGATCAGAGCTATCTCCAGGAAAAGGTAAAGGAAAAACAGGTCCCTGGCCATAAACACGCCGAAGACTCCGCCAATCAGAACCATCATATAAAAGAAGAATTCCTTCACCCTGAATTCCAGCTTCCAGGAGACAAGAACGGCACAAAATAAAATCACTGCCGTTAAAAGTACCATTGGTACGCTTAGACCGTCAACACCAAGGCTGTAGCTTATGCCAAAGGATTTGACCCATAATATGTTCTCAGTGAACTGCAAGCCGGCCGCTTTGGGATCATACCCTATATACACTATAAAGGAGAGTATCAGGGAAATAGTCGAAAAACCCAGGGCTGTTGCCTTTATTGCCCTGTCCTTCCCCTGTGGGATGAACAGCAGCAGTATAGCTCCGATTACGGGAGCAAGAAGTATCATCGACAGAATCGGGAACCCCATTATTTAACGCCTCCCCCAAGTACCGGTATGTACATTAACATCATTATCAAAACTACAGCGGCAAATATCACAAGAGCATAATTCTGCAATACGCCGGTTTGTGCCAGGCGAAGCTTTTCACCCGCAGCGCGGGTTTTCCCTGCCATTCCGTCAAACAAACCGTCGATTATATAGTGATCCACAAAATCAAAGAACCTGCCTGCAAGCATCATTATCTTATTGAACAACCATCCGTACAGATCATCAATATAATATCTGTTGTAAAGCAGCTTATAAAGCCAGCTTAGCCTTTCGGCAACCTTTGACGGATCCACAATTTTTCTTGAGTAAACCAGCCAGGCGGTAAGAATTCCTCCCAGAGAGACAAGAGTGGATATTATTGCCACTGTCATATCCACATGGGGGATCTCAGCTTCACGGAAAAATATCAAAGTACCGAAGCTCTTGCCGGACAAATCATAAAACAAGGGTGAATTGACAAAACCTGAAAATGCTGCAAAGACTGCAAGAAGTATCAGAGGCAGGGTCATGACCCAGGGAGATTCATGAGCGTGATGGTCGGATTTCTTCTCTCCCATAAAAGCTACGAATATTAATCTGAACATATAGAAGGAGGTCATAAAGGCGACCAGCGTTCCCACGATGTACAATCCGGTAAACTGGTGATTCAGAGCCGCCAGAAGTATCTCGTCCTTACTCCAGAAGCCTGCCAGCGGAAAAATGCCGGCCAGTGCAAGGGCGCCGATTACAAAGGTCCAGGTGGTCAAAGGCATTTTGCTTCTGATCCCGCCCATTTTGAATATATCCTGTTCGTGCAAGGCATGTATCACGCTTCCCGCACCAAGGAACAGCAAGGCCTTGAAGAATGCATGAGTTGTCAGATGGAACATTCCCGCCGTAAGGCTCCCCACTCCCAGGACCATTATCATATAACCCAGCTGGCTTAATGTGGAGAAGGCGAGAATCTTCTTTATATCCTTCTGCACCAGGGCTATCGAAGCGGCAAACAATGCCGTGAAGCCGCCCAGATATGCTATTGTCTGCATGACTGCATCAGAGCTGGCAAAAAGGATATAGCCGCGTGCTATCAGGTAAACGCCTGCCGCAACCATTGTGGCGGCATGGATTAGCGCGCTGACGGGGGTCGGGCCCTCCATCGCGTCGGGAAGCCAGACATGCAGCGGGAATTGCGCTGACTTGCCGATAGGTCCGATAAAGACCAGTATTCCAGCCATGGTTATGAAGGCAAATGCATTCGATGAACTGATGGACGCCTCCAGCTCACCGAAATTAAAGGTGCCGAACTGCATAAATAACAGCAGGATTCCGATAAGAAAGCCGAAATCAGCCCACCGGTTGGTGATGAATGCTTTTTTGCTTGCATCGGCAGCCGAGGGCTTGTGAAACCAGAAGCCGATGAGGAGGTAGGAGCTTAAGCCCACCAATTCCCAGAAAACAAACATCTGGAAGTAGTTGTTTGCCAGCACCAGGCCAAGCATTGAAAAGGCGAACAATGACAAATAAGCAAAATAGCGGGAGTATCCTTCATCTCCATGCATATAACCTATGGAAAAAAGCATAACCAGTAAAGCTACAAACGTGACAACAAACAACATAACCGCGGCGAGAGGGTCAACCAGAATACCCATTTGAAGATCAAGCCCTTTGAACACTCCTGTTGACGAGAGCTTGAGCCAGTTTACCGCGTACTCTATCCTGCCGGGATCGACAAATTTTTCATAAAGAAGGATAACTGAAACAACAAATGAGAGCGCCACAGAGATAAGAGCGACTATGGCACTTAACATTTTTGCCTTCCCTGTTACAAAAGTAACAAGCAGGAAAGCTATAAAGGGCAATACCGGGATCATCCAGGCGTACTGAACCATGCTTACCATTCACCTACCTTGGGGCTTGTCGAGCAATAAATGTACCAAGCATTCCGGCTGATTTTCCGTTCGGCTTCGTTGTTGTCGGCTTAGATACACAAAGTATCTGCGCCTCCATCCGCCTTGCCGAACAAAAAAT
>VEPD01000177.1 GCA_012027035.1 Ruminiclostridium sp.
CTCAGATAAGGATGATATGACAAGCTATCATCCCACAAAATCAACGGTGTTTATAAACTTTTTTTCAGGCAAGGGGCAGAATGAAGATATAGATAATGCGGGGAAGAGGGACATCGTAAAAACCCAAAATCCAGAAAACGATTCCATCCCAACAGAAAAGGATCGTTACCAATCTTTTCTTACCATGCTCACTGGAGTAATATCAATTGCAGGTATAACTATTGCCCTGCTAATCATTCCAGAAAGGGGAGGAAAATAATGACTCATTTACATACAATCTCTGCCGAGCTGCATACTGGAATGCTTGTCCTGGCATTCATTTCTATTTCATTTAAAATAATTGGAGATAAATTGGGAAGATTCCCCAAAGTAACTCAAGCCCTTGAGCAGACAGCTTATGTTTCGGCGTTCGCAGGGTTATTGTTTCTTATAATCAGTGCTATAACCGGGTTGACTTCAACCTGGCCAAGGGAGGCTTTGCTTGCCTCTCCTTTGGTGCTAAACAAGATACTATTCACAGGGTTCGCCATAGTCTTCTGGATGATATTCCTGCTGATCAGATGGAACTATGGAGCAAACTTATGGAACAGTCCAAAGCTGAAAACTCTGTATGTTTCAATGGCTACAGGGGGATTGCTAAGTATAACGCTGACGGGTGCGATGGGAGGGCATTTAGGCAAGAATGAAAGCCTGCTTGATTACTTTCTGCATGGAGCAGGGATAAACACCCACACAGTTTTTACTCTGTCTCAAACATGGATAGCTTCTATACTGGCTTTTGTTTTTTCGATTTTGATTGTATCCATACTGCTCAGAAAGAAGTATAGATATTATAAAACAAGGGATGGTGCTCTACACGGTCCATGATATCGTTGGCAGTTGATTACCAATCCGTATGGATTTCGCTCCTCTGCTTCTATTGACTGCTTTAAAAACGGATACGGAGGCAGAGCATCATACATAATAGAAGTGATCAAAACCAATTTGAATATGCGGGGTCATGCTTTGCTTTCAACTGCAACTATGGGTGACCAGAGTCCAAGGGTGATGTAAGAATGAAGCAAAAATAGCCACAAATGAAATCACAAAGAGAAAATCCTTCAAAAGTCTATAAAGAAATTCTCACTTTCATTAAACTTTTTTATTCTAAACTTTGCGCTTTCATAAATTAAAATTTAATGCATTTTTATATTAATTTTATAAAGCACAAACAAATTGAATATCCAGAGCTATATAGTGTAAAGCAATCACCTGCTTTTAATAAAAAACAAAGAGGTGATGACAACCCCAGACAATTTTCTGGCGGATAAAGATAGCGTAGCAAATATTGTATTTTACAAGGAGGTGAAAAAATGGGCTGGTTTGACAAATATTGTGAAAAATGCGGCATGAAGGTTGACAAGAAGACAGCACCTCAGCGTTTTGGGAAGTATTTTTGCTCAGAGAAACATGCAGAAGAATATTCGTCTGATGTAGAGAACAAAAGAAAACACTCTCCTCAACAGCAATGCGGTGTGTCAACACCGGTCTAATTTTCCCCATTTTCTCCGGGTTAAAAATCCCCAGTTGACAATCTTGGGCTAAAAATTCCAGGATTGGAGACAATGATTGAAA
>VEPD01000069.1 GCA_012027035.1 Ruminiclostridium sp.
CCTGCCGTTTTTTGACTGTAACTGCTCTTTTGGTGCAAGAGGCATTGTAAATCCGGGTTCATTCTGGAAGGTTGAGGACCTGATCAATAAAATGGAGTATTACGGAATCCGTAAAGCGCTTGTATACCATGCTATGGCACGTGAATACAACCCCGCGGAGGGAAACCGTATTTTGATGAATGAAATTGAAAAATATCCCCAACTGATTCCGGTATGGGTAGTGATGCCGCACCATACCGGTGAATTCCCCGAACCGGAAGAGCTGAAGGAACAGCTGAAGATAAACGGTATCAAAGCTGTGAGAATTTTCCCGGCTGCATCGGACCAGAATTACTCCATTGAAACATGGAACTGCGGTATCCTTTTTACTATGCTGCAGTCATGTGGAATTCCCCTCTTTGTCGGATTGGACCAGCTGGGCATGGAACAGCTCCATGCGTTGTGCAGCGGGTACCCCGGTCTAAAAGTAGTACTTACCGATATAGACTACACAATCAACAGGAACCTGTATGCACTGTTGATGCAGTTTGGCAATCTATATCTGGAAACTCATGGTTATAAGGTGCATTATGGTATTGAACAGATTTGCAGCAGGTTTGGCGGGCAGCGGTTGATATTTGGCAGCGGTATGCCGGTTTATTCCGGCAGTTCGGCCGTCTCCATGGTCAATTATGCCGGGATTGGTGAGAATGAAAAACAGATGATCGCTTATGAAAACCTGGATAGACTTTTGGAAGGTGTAGATTATGAGTAATATTTGTAAAAAGGCAAGGGAGGGTATTCCGCTGGAGGATGTCCTGATCATAGATTGCCACTGTCATATGGGATATTGGTATAGATTTCATGTCCCCCAGGGAACCCCGGAAGGAATGCTGGCCAGTATGGATAGGCTCGGCATCGACATGGCCTGTGTCACACATCATTCTTCTATTGGCCCTGATTATAGGTTTGGAAATGAACAGGTAATTGAAGCCGTGAAGAAATATCCTGACAGATTTATTGGATATATTACTCTGAATCCCAACTACCCGGATGATATGAAGAGTGAAATTGAACGGTGCCTTGCGGTGCCCGGAATGAAAGGAATCAAGCTGCATCCTGACTGCCATGGGCGCCCCATAGAATATAAAAACTACAACGCTGCATATGAAACTGCAAATGAACTGCATATTCCGGTTCTTATCCATACATGGGGGGAAAATGAAGTAGCAGCCGTGGACAGACTCGCGGCGCATTACCCCGGAGCCAATTTTATCATGGGTCATGCCGGCGGAGACATCCGGTCCATGGAGGATGCCGTAGATATAGTGAACTAGCATGATAATGTCTATGTCGACCTGGTAGTTTCCGCGACGCTTGAAGGAAATGTGGAGTGGTTTGTAAAGGAAGTAGGTTCACGGAAGGTGCTCTATGGCTCCGATATGCCGTTTATTGATCCTAAGCCTGCGGTTGGCAGGGTAGCATTTGCACAGATCAGCGATGATGAGAAGCGAGATGTTTTTGGGAAAAACATGCAAAGACTTTTAGAAAAAAAGTCTATATAACTGCATTTTTATACAGCGGAGGTGCGTAATGGAGATTTCAAAAAAAAATATGTTGACGGAATATAGTCTTTGCAGGCCCGATAAAGGGATTGTCGATATTTATGTCAGGGAAGAGGATTATCATGAGCTGGAGTTTTCCGCTCAAGAGCTTAAAAGATATATCGGTCTGGCATTTGAGCTTGATGCCGAGATATGTATAATAACCGCAGCGAATAACAAATCAAAAGGTATTATATTGGTTTTGGACGATCAAGGCCGAACTGACCCTTATTATGATGAGTTTTCTATTTACTCTGAAAATGGCAATGTCATTATTAAGGGTGTGAATTACAGATCGGTACTTTTCGGAGTATACAAATTCCTGGAGGAATACGCCGGTGTAAAATGGCCTGGACCTGATATGGAAGTGATTCTACAGCATTGCAGCAAAATAATAAAAATCAGGGATATCACCTGCAAGCCTGATATCCAAAAAAGAGGATTTGCCTTTAATCTCAGCGGCTGGACACCGTCAAATACGACAGTCGGCAAATACCTGACAAATATGGTCGACTGGATGACGAAAAATTACTGCAATACGGTTTATATCCAATTTGACACCTGGATGCAATTCAGGGATGAAATAGTATTAGAGATTAAAAAAAGGCATCTGCTTCTGGTACTTAACGGGCATAGTTTTGTTGATATTTTTATGTCTTCAGATAAGTATTTTGATGAGCATCCTGATTGGTTTGCCCTTAATGACGGCAAGAGGGTGCGGTTTCAGCATTGCTTCTCAAATAACGAAGGTATGAAAACAGCCATATCCAATATAATAAAATTCCTGGAATCCGAAAATGAGATCAGGATTGAGACAATCAGCATATGGCCTAATGAGACTTCTCCGTGTCAATGTGATCTGTGCCGGAAAACAGGCTTTAACGGCTCATTTTTAAATTTTCTTAAAAGGCTGCGGGATGAAATTCGAAATAAAAATCTCAATGTAGGCAATACGGAAGTCATTGCCTATAATGCGTCGCTTAAATGGGAGATGCTGGAGGAAATACCTGAAGATAATGATATGGACGTGCTGGTTGCATGCTGGGGAAGAAGTTATGAATTTCCTATTTCCAACCCTGCAAATGCAGTAGATCTGCGGTTTAAAAAAGCCATGAAGCAATGGGCTGATGCATGTGTTAACCGATTCCGCACCGGAATGACCGTCCTTGAATACTATGGGACATATTGGATGCTATCCTCATTATTTCCTTCTTTAGTGCATACAATTTCTGAAGATATGGGCTTTTACGGCAAAATAGGCGCTCTTGGCGTGATTTTTCTTATCGTTCCATATGAACTGCAGATAAAATGCATTCAGGAAGATATTTCAGGGAAGCAGCCTGTAAAATACTATGACAAATATGAATTCAACTCGGAACATGTCGCACTGGGAGCCAATCTTTATGCTTTTGTCAAAAAGGCATATGACTTAACCAAAGATTATAACGGGCTAGTGCAGGAATATTGCAATACTTTTTATGGAAAATATGGCAATCTGGCGCGAAATCTTTTAGAAAGCATAGAAGATAATATTTCAGGACTTTCCGAGTTTAATTGCAAGCTGTTCACTTTACGATTCATCGATGTATGGCATAGGGATTCTTATTTTGAAATAGGAGTCTCATCAGAGAACACACTAGTCCCGTTGGGCGTTAAAAAATGGAGCGCCGGGGACGATATTTCAATACCCGCGGAAAGGCTGAAAACCTGCAGCAGGATAATAAAAAACATGAATGGCCTTTATATTGGGATTGGCAATACGGTAGTTGATGAAAATGATATTTACTGCAGGAATATTAAAGAGCTGCAGGCTTACTACAAATACATTTTCCTGAAAATAAAATCTATTTATTTTCAGTCGCTCAGCCAGATAAATATCATTCAGAAAGAGACTATGGATGCCCGTGTAAACCTGGAAAGTGCATTGAAAATTGAAAAGGAAATAAACGGTCTGCACACGGAAGATATTCAATACTGGTTGGAAGAGATAAGAAAATAAATTTAGTCAGGGAAGAAGAGAGGCAATAATGAAAATATTAAGTGATAATGATGTTGAAATGTTAAGCGAAAGCGTTTGCAAAGTCCTTGAGAAAACAGGGTTGAATTGTGAAAGTGATGAAATGTTGAAAGCTTATGCGTTGGCAGGGGCTCATGTTGATTATGAGCAAAATGTTGCAAAGTTCCCGAAAGCTGTAATTCAGAAATTTGCGGAGGAGCTTAAGAATGAAGATAAGAGCGGGTGGGATTCGTTTATTCAAGGGAATGATCGAATGGTGATTTACTCCGGATACATCCCTTATAACGACGATATATATCTTAAGGAACCCCCTGTGCCATTCATGTTTCATAATCTCAGTACATATTTTTACGATGATGAAAAAAGAGAAAGGCGTCTTGGCAATGTAAAGGATTTTATCGAATTGATCAAGTTCGGAGAAGGTCTTCATCCTAAAAGCGGTATGGGACACGTGTTGAACCTGGTTGAAGGAGTAGCTCCGGAAGTAGAGCCGCTGGAAGCGGCCCTCCTTCTGCAGGAATTTTCGGGCAATCCGGCAGGAGTATATGTACATGATGTGAAACAAATCGAATATCTTCGTGAAATAGAGGATATTTTCGGCATCAGGGATCCTTTCTGGCATTGGATGGCCAACATACCTTGCAGTTCGCCGTTGAAACTGGAGAAAACGGTAGCGGACAGATACGTATATATGCTGAAAACCGGTATATATCCTGCCAAGCTGACTGCCATGCCGGTATCCGGGGTAAATATACCGATAACCGCCGCAGGGTCGATTGTCATTGTTGCTGCGGAGTTTATTGCGTTATGGCTTGCAGCAAGGGTCATACAGGAAAAGAAGATACCTTTGGTCGGCATGCCGATATCCGGAACTATGGACATAAGGAAGGGCGACATCAGTTTTTCAGCATTTGATGCTGTACGCGTCAGGCTGGGTATTTGCGATCTCATCAGGACATGGACAGGAGTCCGCCTTGCGCCTGGCCCGGGCGAATGGGTGCCTACTAAACTGCCCGGCTTATACAATACATTGGAAAAGGCATATCAGGCAATGACGTTCGCGGCTTTTACCGGATACCATCCGGATATCGGCGCAGGCCATTTAGATTCCGGACTTGCGATCAGTCCTGTCCAGATGCTTTTAGATACAGAATTTTCGAAAACGCTGAAATATCTGGAAAGGCCTTTGGTTGACCAGGAGACTCTGGGAATGGATGCTATCCTGGAAATCGGTTTAGGAAGGGAAGGTAACTTTCTCACGCAGGACCATACTCTTAAACATATGAAATCGTCGCCCTGGATTCCCGAATTATTGGCAAGAAACGGTTGGTCCCCTGAAGTTGAGGAAGAATTACTTGGAAAAGCCATACGCAAGGTAAATGAAATAAAGGCGTCATATATAAAACCCGAAGGCCGCGGAGAAGGACTTGCAAAGGCTAGAACCGTAATAGAAAGAGCCAGGAAAGAATTGTGCCGTTAAACAGGCTTGTCGGATGGATCAACATGAAGGTAGAAAGCCAATTGAAAAGGGGTATTAACATGGGAAACAGTAAAGATTATAAAGCTTTGGCGGTTAAAATCCGACAGCATTGTATCCGTATGACTAATCGAGGGAAAAGCGGACATGTAGGAAGTATGCTTTCCATGGCCGATATACTGACAGTCCTTTATGGAAAAATTTTAAATGTTGATCCTGAAAATCCGGAATGGCAGGAACGTGACCGTTTCATTCTAAGTAAGGGGCACGGGGGTGCGGCTGTATATGCTGCATTAGCGGAAAAAGGTTTCTTCCCGACAGAATGGCTTGATACTTATTATATGGATAATGGAAAGCTTTCCGGCCATATAAGCCATCATATACCGGGTGTGGAATTTTCAACAGGTTCGTTGGGACATGGATTACCGGTTGCGGTAGGAATGGCTGTTGCTGCAAGATATGCAAAATCCGGTTATAGGATCTTTTGTATGATGAGTGATGGTGACTGCAATGAAGGTTCTACCTGGGAAGCGATAATGTTTGCAGCCCAGCACAGGCTTGATAATCTGACGGTTATAATTGATTATAACCGTATCCAGGCACTTGGACATATGGAAGACGTAATTGAAATGGAACCGTTCGGGAAAAAACTTGAGGATTTTGGATGGGCTGTTAAGGAAATAGATGGACATAATTATGATCAAATAGAAGAGAGTATGAGAGGATTACCTTTAATAAAAAATAAGCCCTCATGCATCCTGGCCAGGACCGTAAAGGGTAAAGGAGTCAGCTCCATTGAAAATACAGTCTCATGCCATTATAAGTATATCAGTGACGATAAGCTTGATGAAGCTTTACGGGAAGTGGGGAAATTACAATGAGAGGTATATTCAACAAAACACTGGTTGATTTAGCCAGAAAAGACAAACGGATATTTATGGTGCTGGCCGATATAGGGTATGGTGAAATTGAACCCTTTGCGGAAAATTTCCCTGAAAGGTATTATAACGTAGGAGTTGCCGAGCAGAATATGACTGGAATTGCATGTGGAATAGCAATGGAAGGTAATATTGCAATAACCTATTCCATAGCAAACTTTCCTACATTGCGCTGTCTTGAGCAGATCAGGAATGATGTTTGTTATCATAATGCAAATGTTAAAATAGTTATTATAGGCGGAGGAGTGGCGTATGGGCCGTTAGGTATTTCGCATCATTCCACTGAAGATATTGCAATTATGAGAGCATTGCCGAATATGGTTGTAATCGCACCGTCGGATTTGATTGAAGCTGAAGCTGCCGTCACGGCGATGCTGGAGTATAATGGTCCTGTTTATTACAGATGCGGGTATAAAAACGAAAAAAATATCCACCGGGGAAAGATTGATTTTAAAATAGGCAAAGCTATAGAAATAACCAAAGGTAAAGATGCCGCTGTTATTTTTACCGGCACTATAGGTTATAATGCAAAGACAGCTATAGACATGCTGCAGACTGTGGGAATCAACTGCAGGCTTATCAGCATGCATACTGTCAAGCCAATTGATGCAGATGTAATTGTAAAAGCTGCAGAAGAAACGGGATATATTATAACGGTTGAAGAGCATAATCTCGATGGCGGTCTTGGCAGTGCGGTAGCCGAAGTTCTTGCCGATACAGGTAACTTAAATGTCAAATTTAAACGAATAGCCTTCCCCAATATTAATATATCCAGAATAGGAAGTCAGGAATGGCTGCGAGGGGAATATTCTATGTCTGCGGAGGCAATTGCAGAAACAATAAGGAATTCTTTGAAAGGTAAAGGGATAAGGTAAAATGGAAAATAAAATGACATCAAGACAAAGAGTTGTAACTGCTTTAAACCATAAAGAGCCTGATAGGGTACCGGTAGATTTTGGTTCCTCCCACAATTGTTCAATTCATCTTGACGCCTACTTGAACTTAAGGAAATACTTAGGTTTAAAAGGTTGTTATAATCCTGAATTCATATCTTTTTTCGATCAATGTGTCAGACCTGAAGAAGAGGTACTTGAGAAGCTGGATATAGATATGCGCGGATTAAACTATTCGCCTCCCAAAGACTTTGTTGAAAAAAGCTGGAGGGAGGATGACAGAGAATTCAGAGAAGACGCATATGGCGTTATCTGGGAAAAGCCTGATCACGTAGGAATCTGGGATATAGCAAAATATCCGCTGGAGAATGCCTCGGCAGAAGAAATTCGAAAATATTCAAAATATGCAAATCCTGAAGACAGGGGACTGACTGAAGGCCTTAAAGAAAGAGGCAGAAAACTTTTTGAGGAAACGGATTATGCCATTGTAGCCGATATTCAGGCAGGAAGCGTAATTGAGGCCGTCTGGTTCCTGACGGGGCTTGTAAGATATTTGATGGATATGGCATGCGAACCTGAGAATATTCAACCGCTTTGTGACAGGATAAATGAAATTTACAAGATAATGTCAAAACGAATGATGGCGGAACTTGAGGCTTATGCACAGGTAATAGCTGCAAATGGCGACCTTGGGACACAGGAATCACTGTTGATTTCTCCGGTGTTATACAGACAATTCCTGAAGCCTTATGAGGCTGATTTTTACGGTTATCTGAAAAAAATCTCCGGAGTCCCCGTTGTCAGGCATTCTTGCGGCAGTATTATGGAAATACTTCCTGATTTTATAGAATGCGGCATCGACGGCATACATCCAATCCAGGTGTCGGCGAAAGGAATGGATACAAGAGCCCTGAAGGAGAAATTCGGCAGTAAATTGATTTTCTGGGGTGGGATTGATACACATAAGGTTCTGCCATATGGCTCGAAAAGGGAGGTAAGGGATGAGGTAAGAAGAAGGATCCGTGATTTGGCGCCGGGAGGGGGCTATATTTTGGGAGCTGTCCATAATATTCAGGCTGAAGTACCGCCTCAAAACGTATGCACTATGTTTGAAGCAGCAAAAGAATTTGGAGCATACCCAATTAACTGCTGATTGTATAAGGATTTTATTGATTAAAATACCTTTTTAAATAAAAATACAATATATAGGAAAACTGGAGTACACTGTAATGAATACTATAAAGATGATGTCCATACAAAAAGCTGTCGGATTTGAAAATAAAATTGAAGTGTTAACAACGGGAGCTAAATATGTATTAATAAATTCGAATTCAAGCGGCATAATAGAATGCTATCAAAGGATAAATGGAATTCGGTTGAATTGTACAATCAAATTTAACATCCCTTTTACCGATATGTGTATTGTCCATCAAAATGAAGAAAGGTGTATAATTAATACATTTCCATTTCCTGAGCAAAATATAAGGATACAAATAAACAAAGACTCTGCAATGGAGTTTATATCATTAGTACCATTAAAAATGGAATTATCAGGGAACTTTATCCCTGAATACAGTATCGAAGAAAATGGTAATATACTGCTAGCTGATAGGATAGGCGGAATAGGGATATATCCATATAAGCAAATGACAAATGTTGTATTAAATGATATGTCGATTAAAGAGTGGCGTGTATTATATGAAATGGAAGCCCATAGCAGATTTATTATATCTGTTTTTCCACCAAGGGAGTTCAACGAGGAACAATCCTATAAGGACAGGATATTCTTAATGTCATGGTGTACCAACAAAGACGGGCAGTATGCAACTTCTCCCATACCGTCATATTCAGATATTGATCTAATGAGCAAATATACAAATATTTTAGTTTTTACAGATATATTATGGAAGAATGTAAAAGGTGAAACAGTCTATGAAGGAATGCCTAGAGAAGCTACACTCCGTTTGGGTGCATGTTCTATATATGATTATATCCCGTGTGATGAGGAAGGATTTGTAAATGCAGTCCATTATGCACATTTGCGTGGTATGAGAGTACTTGTATACATGAGTCCTTATTATTCACTGGCAAGAGGAGAAGATTATCTTGAAAAAGTAGAAACGGCTATATCAAAATATGACTTGGATGGATTGTACTTTGATGGTCTTCCAATGGATATGATGGAATCATATTGTTTGGTTAGGAATATTAGAAATCTGCTTGGGGATAAAATTCTTTATATCCATGAAACAGCCTCTCCATTAATAAGCAACAGTATATATTGTCCCTTCATAGATACCTATGCGGATTTTACGTTACGGGCAGAACATACACATGATTTTTCAGAAAAGTATCTGAGGTTTGTTGTGTCAGGCTATAACACTAGCAATGCTATCGGTACGGTATGCTATGTGGGATACCCGGAAGAGTTTGTAGGAAAGCTTATTGATTCCGTATTTAAATCAAATACGAGATTCCCTTTGAGTTATATTGGTGAAAAAGCAGGACTTGATGATAAACTGATTATTGAAAAGTATTTCCCCAAACTGGATGAGTTATATAAAAATTATTGTAAATAGGAGATACTGAATGGTATGCACAGGAGGATCTCGCACATATAAAATCCGTAATAAAGGATGTTGGGTTGTAAAGAATTTGATACCGGGAGATTATCATGGCTTATGTGAATGTTTTAGACGATATAAAAAAATGCATAAAATTTGAAATTCCGGAACAACTGCCGGTTATAGCATTGACAGAGGAATTTGATGCAGCTCAGTCCGGGATGACATATGAGGAGTATTCTGCAAGTGAAGAAAATGCAGCAAGAGTACATATTCAAGGCATTGAAAAATTCAATTATGACTGGGCTTGCGTCTATATTGATGATTGTCTTGAATTTGAGCCTTTGGGAGTTAAAACCACAGGTTCGGATAATATACCAAGAGCAGTATCCAGGTTTTTACCCGCCATGCATGAATCTATTAATAAACTTGAAATTCCCGACCCTACGATAGACGGACGCATGCCTGTGCAATTAGGAGCCATAAGGAGAATAAAGCAAAGATTCGGGGATACGGTGTTTATATGCGGCAGGACTCCGGCGCCTTTCAGTGCCGTCACCCTCTTATTTGGGATAGAGCAGACGATGATGCTCATTTATGACGAACCCGAATTGCTGCAGGATGCTATGAAATTTTTTATTGATGTTGAAACATCTTATGCAAAAGCTCAGATTCAGGCCGGAGCGAATGCGTTGTGGATAGGTGACTGCAGTTCGTCATCGCGCTTCCTTTCTGTTGAGCTTTTTAAGAGGTTTGCCGCACAACCGGCGGCAGAGCTGATATCAAGGCTTAAAGCCATGAATGCCGCTACGATATATTTTGCGGCTGAAAAAAGCGTACAGCACTTGGTGGCTACATCAGAGCTGGGTGCCGATATAATAGGATTAAGTGAAGATGCGGATATTGCAGAATGTAAAAGGGTCTTAAATAAAAAAGCTTGCCTTATGGGTAATCTTGACCCGATAAATGTTGTTTATAACGGCACTCCCGAATCTGTAGAATCGGAAGTAAACCGTATTATTTCCTCAGCAGGCAATGAAGGCGGATTTTTATTCAATACCGGAGAAGGAATACCGAGGGATACTTCCGTTGAAAATGTCAAGGCAATTATAAAAGCTCTGAGAGGTGGATCAACCTTGATTCTTCATACATAGGCTTCGAAATTATAAATCCGTCGGCTGTGACAAAAATAAGCTTCTTTACGATATTTACCAGATGCAGATCATGGAAGGGAATATCATTGACAATATTACAAAGAATAGAGACATATGTACCTGTAAAAAAGGGAAACATCGTCCCGACTTAGAAACGAAATTACCGTGAGAACAAAACTTTCAAGCAAGTTTTTAGTCTCTTTAGAGACGACAAACAGTACCCCTTACTATAATGTTATCCGATTCCACAATTACACTTTGCGCCGGTTCGCCGCCGATCTTCCTGATAATTAACTCCATTGCCAGGCGTCCCATTTTCTCTTTGTCGATCCTTACAGTGGTGAGCTTCGGCTCGACATATCTTGAAAGGAGAATGTCGTCAACTGCTATGAAAGATATGTCTTCAGGAACTCTATATCCATTATCCTTTGCATACTTAATGGCGCCAATGGCAAAAATATCTCCCGAGCAAAAAATTGCTGTAGGCATTCTTGGATTCTGTAAAATCTTTCCCATACATTGATATGACGAAATTTCATCCTTGGCATCGATCTGAATCCAGGAGGAGGGTATGGATATTTGTATTTCATCCAGAGCTTTTTTGAAACCGGTAAAAGCTTGAAGGTAAAATTCCGGTATAAAGCTGGAACCGATAAATGCAATTTCCTTATGCCCGTTTTCAATCAAAAATTTTGTCGCAGTATAGCATGAAAGCTCATAATCCGCATTAACAGAGGTAATGTCACTATTTATTGAGTGAGCGTCAATGACTACATAAGGAATA
>VEPD01000249.1 GCA_012027035.1 Ruminiclostridium sp.
AACTGGTAGGAAAATATTTATTAATATGATATATCGATAAATAAGAGGGGGATATTAGAATTGAAAAATGGCTTTTTTACAGCTCTGGGTACTCCGTTTGATGAAAATGGAAACTTTTTGGCAGGCAGTTTTGCCAAGCAAATTGAGGACCAGATTGATAATGGCGCGTCAGGTTTGCTTGTAATGGGCTCAATGGGTATAGAGCCATACATCAGGGATTGTGAGTATGCCAGCATAGCTAAGGCAGGCGCAGAGGCCGTAAGAGGCAGATGTCCGGTTTTTGTGGGAGTAATGGATAATTCGGTTGCAAGGGTAATAGACAGGGTAAGGGTACTGGAGGGCTTGAAAATAGACGGTGTAGTAGCAACCGTACCATATTATTATGCGGTAACACAGGAGGAAGCTTGCGGATTTTTCGGAGCAATCGGAAAAAAATCGCCCTTTCCGGTATACATATATGATTTGCCCGTTGTTACAAAAACAAAAATTAGCATAAAAACGATAGAATATTTGATGTCACAGAAAAACATAAAGGGTATAAAAACAGGTGATATCGTGACAGCCAAAGTGCTTGCGGACATTACAGATCCTAAAGATGATTTTGAAATATTCTTCAGCAATCTGGATATATTTGATGTTGCTTACAAGTTTGGAATTAGGAGGAATCTGGACGGAATGTTTGCATGCACAGTGCCTTTAGCTTCAAAGATGTACGCTTGTTTTGAAAGGGAAGACTACCAAAATGCCGGTAATTATCTGAACGGCATATTAATGCTCAGGGACACTCTTGTAGGAGTTGGAGTCTTCGCAGGTTTTACCCATGCAATGAACCTGTTGGGATATGAGGGAATATATTCTCCTGATTATTATGTAAAGCTGGATGAAGGGAAGAAAGAGAAAATAAAAGATTGCATGCGGAAATGCGGGCTGATATAAAATATTTCTCTTATCTTTCAAAAAATATATAAACAAAAGTGGATTTCAAGGAGGTTGTTTTATTGGCGCCTATAAAAGAATGGTTTGGAGTATATAACATAATTTTCAACTGGTTTGAAGAGAAATACGGGAGTCAGGCGCTGGAAGAGTATTGGAGGCATATTGCCGAAAACTGTTACCAGGATGTTATTGAACTTTTTAAAAGGAATGGTCTGGAAGGCATAAAACAGTATATGGAGGAAACCATTAGTCTTGATGATGGGGAATATGTATCAAGCCTGGAAGATTCGAAAGTTACCTTTAAAGTTAAAAAGTGCCCTGATTATAGATTTTTGAGCTCTTCTTCAAATCCTTTTTTCAAGCCCGTCAAAAGCTATTGCAAGCATCATGCGGTTATTAATTCTTTTATAGCAGAAAAAAGCGGTTTTGATTTTCACATGGAAGAATGTGATGACAGCGGAGGCTGCAAATGGGTTTTTAAAAAGCAAACAACGGAAGGGCGTGCTTGATATGACCGTACATGATTTTATAATGATTTATAATGAAAGCTTCAAATACATCGAAAACAAATATGGAACTGATGCGTTAAAGGATCTTTGGGAAACAATTTCAAAGCAGTGGTGTACCCACTTGAGAGAGCTTGTAAGTGAATATGGCCTTGAAGGAATGCTCAAGTACTGGGGTGGTGAAGACGGTACACTTGGACGTGAAAAGGCAGAGTATGAAGTAAGCCTTAAAGATGGGATATTCAAAGGGATCATGAACGTTTGCCCGTCTGTGGGCGAGCTGAAAGAAAGGGGCAGGGACATATACCATGGCAAGCTTACATACTGCGACCACTGCACGTATTTATATGTACCGATAGCTGATGAAAACGGATACAATATGACATGGGACATTGAGTATGATATGGAAGGCGGATGTACGGGCAGGTGCAGCTGGAAATCCTGGGCCGGTGAAAACAGGGAATAAAACTTGACAACTTATGTTTAAATCCGATATAATATAATTAAGGAACTGGGTTACACAATAAGCAACGTCTGTGGAAATATTACTATATTCGACATTATCATAGTTTAGGTAGCTAATACGATCATAAAATGAAAGTATTCTGATTCATAAGGTCGGGTGATTAAAATTATGGTAAGTACACAATTAAAATTAAAAGAAGAATTTGAGATAAGAAACATTATCTCCGTAAATTATCTTGAACTGGCAAGGGTATTTTCGCTAAAGGGCGAAATGCATGACTTCTGGGAATTTTATTATGTCGATAAAGGTGAAATCAGGGTTGGAATTGATGATGAAATTTATAATGTATTGCAGGGTGAAATGATTTTATGCAGACCCAATGAATTTCACAATATATTGGCAAATGATTCATCCTCCAACATTATTATGATTGCATTTGAGTGTAAATCCAAAGCCATGGACTATCTTGATAAAAAAGTATATTGCCTTAAAAAGAATGAAGTAAATTTGATTGCAGAGATTTTCAGGAGTAGTTTTCGTGGTTCTGCAACATTCTTTCTATCATCAAATCAGATTTATTCAAGCGGTCTGGATGGAATAGCCGATCCATTTTTTGGTTGTGAGCAATATATAAAAATCAATCTTGAACTTCTTCTCCTAACACTGGTCAACAGGAAAAACATATATAGTGAAACAGAACTTTCATCGCCTTCGAAGGAGAGAAACGAAGATAGTATAGTAGAAAGAATCATAGAATACATGCATGATAATATCAGGTTAAATCTTGTTCTTGAAGACATATGCAAGTTTTCAAACCTGGGGAAAACATATCTGGAATCAATTTTCAAGAGAAAAACAGGACTGGGTGTAATAGAATATTTTAAGAGATTGAAGATAAGTCAGGCAAAGCTATTGATAAGAAATGAAAACTATAATTTAAGTGAAATATCCGACCTTTTGGATTTCAGCAGCATCAGTTGTTTTACCAGGTACTTCAAACAAATAGAACAAATGACGCCTTCCGAATATGCAAAGTCCATTAAGGCACGAATTAATTGTTAAAAATACTGGCAAGTACATTTTTGATGAACTTGACAATCTAGGATTAATTGGATATAATTTTATAAAAAGAAACAAGGTTACTTATAAAGAAACATATATCAATAAAAGATTTTGATGGTTTTTATCCGGAAAGTTAAGAACCGGGTTTGATAATGTATATTTTTAATATTTGTCTTTTGTGAAAGGTGTCATAATATTCATGGGAAAATACAAAGAGGAAATCCGGAAAGGAAAAATAAAGCTTTTAAACATAAAGGACTCACAAATAAGGATGATTACTTTGGAGCAGGCATTTAATGCTGTTGATAAAGGTATCCATATCGGAGGATGTTTTTCTTCTACAATTCCAATGGTTTGTTTATTTTATGGGGGTATTATAAATATCGATGTTAAAAACCCCACTGAAGCCGGGCAGGATATATTTGTCCTAAGCAAAGGGCATTCGATTGCATTAATGGCGTCGATATACTGTGACCTTGGATATTTTGACAGTTCAGTGTTAAAAAAATCCCGCTCTTTCAGCAGTATTTTAAATGGTCATCCAGGACCATCATTACCGGGTGTTCATGTTTCAACAGGACCATTGGGGCAAGGGATAAGCGTGGCTGCAGGGTTTTCCCTGATAGGGAAAGCAGATTATGAATATGATGTATACTCCATTGTGGGAGATGGAGAGTTGCAGGAAGGTATTTTATGGGAACCGGTAATGTATGCGGCATATAAAAAACTTGATAATTTCTGTGTTATTATTGACAGGAACCGGGGCCAACTTGATGATGTCAAAAATAATGTGATTGACATGGGAGACATAAAAGCAAAGTTTGAAGCATTTGGATGGAACGTCCTTGAAGTTGACGGGACACAAATAAAAACCGTATATAATGCCCTTGACAGTTTTAAAACAGGAGAGAGAAATGGACGCCCGACAGCAATAATATGCAATACATATAAGGGGTATGGCGGCTTCTCGAGTCTAATGAGCAAGCATAAGATAAATCTGACAGAGATGGTATATCATCAGGAATACAATCTACAGAAAAACAGGTATGAAAAAAGAGTAGAAGAATTCAAAGAATGGTTTGAAAAGCAAGAAAGTGATGAATTGAAGCAAGCACTCATTGAAACAGCTAAAAAAATGAATTTTGAAATAAATATCAATGACAGGAGCATCAATATTAATTGTATAAAACCTTCAGTAAAATTAAGACCGGCAAAAATTAAAGATAAAAGAATTAACTATAAGATAGATCTATTACCAGAGATCGATAGTAACAAGGAATATTCGGCATCAGATATTATAGAAAAAGCTATGAAGGTTTTTGCCGTTGATAAAAGAGTAGTTTCCATTGACAGTGATCTTTCATCTGCAAGCGGCCTTATGGCGGGAATATCTTCGGTTGATAGGGAAAGAGCCTTGAACGCGGGTATAGCGGAGGCTAATATGATGAGTATGGGCGAAGCTTTTGCCGTATGCGGTTATAATGTATGGGTCAGTACATTTTGTCCGTTTTTTGACTGGAAAGTGCTTAGAAGAATTGCTGTGGGATATCAGGAGAGGCTAGAAGCCATAAAAGAAAAAACGTGGCTTTCGGAAGGGCATGGATTGGATATGACTTTTCTGGCAACTGCCGCAAACCTTGACACACGTGAAAACGGTGCAACGCATATGGGAAACGACGACATAATGGTATTTGATGAAATTGCCCATTTGAAGATAATAGACGTTTCCTGTCCGAGACAGCTTCTTTCAATAATGAAATGGATAATGGGGGGAAATAAAGGGCCTGTATACCTGCGTGTAATGCGGGCTCCATCTGGCGTCCTATACGACGGCGAATATGAATTCGATTACCAAAAAGGCTTTTATATTATGGAGAGGCAGGATGCGGAAGCAGTTGTTATTTCCAGTGGAAGAGAAGTCCATGAAGCAGTTGAGGCAGCAAATATTTTAATAGATAAAGGAATAGCAATATCCGTTGTAGACATGCCTTCGATTGATAGCAAAATGTTAAGAGAGTTATATAATAAAACGAAAATAATGTTTTTTGCTGAACAGAATAATGGATATATTTATAAAAATTTTATAAAAATTATGTTTGCTTCAGGAAGTATGGTTGATACAGGGAGGATCATTCCGGTTAACCTGCTTGTTGAAGGAGGAGACAGACAGTTTATCCATTCGGGTACCATGCAGGAATTAACAGATGGATATGGTTTGTCGGGACAGATGCTTGCAGCAAAGATAGAAAAAATTTTAAATGAAAGGTAATATGAAAGGTGTAGAAAAGTGAAAAAAACAGGAGCGTTAATTGTTATAGACTACCTGATAAAGGAAGGCGTTCAATATGTATTCGGTATAACAGGTCATGGATGTCTTCCAATAGTAGACGCCTTAAGAATAAGGGAAAAGGAAGGAAAAATAAAATTCATTCAGGTCAGGCAGGAGATGAGTGGTGTCCATATGGCTGACGGATATTTCAGAGTAAAGGGGAAATCTCTTGCGGTATTGACATCAATCGGCGCAGGGGCTCTAAACACTGCAATAGGCCTTGGGACGGCGTTTGTCGATTCAACATCGCTTCTTATATTGACCGGAGATACACATACCAATATGAGAGGCGTTGGAGTTTTGCAGGAAATTGAAAGGAAACATGATTCAGACTTTATCAGTTGTGTAAGGCCAATTACAAAAAGATGCTGGAGAACTGAGAATGTCAGGCAGATCCCCAAGATAATGCAAAGAGCATTCAACGCAATGACAACAGGTAGAAAAGGGCCTGTTGTCGTAAGTTTGCCCATGGATGTACAAGCGGATACAATGGAAATTGAAGAATACCCGGAATATAGTCATGATACCTACGGCGCTTTCGGATGCGGCAGCAGTGAGAATATTTTGAAGGCATATGAGATGATGAAGAAGGCAAAAAGACCTCTTATTGTTGCCGGAGGAGGAGCATACTATTCAAAAGTATCCAGGGAACTTGTGATGCTTTCCGAAAAATGGGGAGCGGCTGTTGTCACTACTCTGGCAGGTAAAAGCGCCTTTCCGGAAAATCATCCTCTCTACGGATGGCATGGAGGTTCAAAAGGGACGGATATCGGCAATTATCTTTGCAGAACAGCAGATGTGATATTGTCACTTGGTGTAAGATTTGCAGATGAATCAACATCCTCATATAGAAAAGGGATTACATATAATTTTCCTGATACCAAGCTAATCCAGGTCGATATTGATCCAAGCGAGCTTGGGAAAAACTATCCGTGCAGCGTCGGGATAATCGGTGATATAAAACAGGTTATCAACCAGCTTGCAGAAGTATTTGAGAACGATAATCATGTGGTCGATTATTTACACTCGGATTACTACAGGGATATTGAAAATAATAGGAATGTCTGGTTTAGCAAGCTTGGGAAAAACAGGGAAGTCTAGGTAGATAAACTTACAATATCGCAATTTATCGGGAAGCTGAATGAAATATATCCTGAACAAGGAATAATCGTGACTTCTTCAGGAAACAGCCAGGCACAGATATTCCAGGAATACTGCTTCAAAATACCCGGAACGCATGTCACTACCGGTGGCTTTTCGTCCATGGGCTTTGCCATGAATGCAGCAATAGGAATTAAGCTTGCCCGGCCCGGTACCCCTGTAATGGCGGTAATCGGTGATGGCGATTTTATGATGTGTATGCAGGAAATGGCGACGATGGTGCAGTATAATATTCCTGTAGTCACGGTCGTATTGAATAATATGGGCTGGATGGCAATAAAGGATTTGCAGATAGATGCATATGGAGAGGAATATGTTTTTGGAAATGACTTTACGACTCCTGACGGCAGACCTTACTCGCCTGATTTTTCAAAAGTTGCTGAGAATTTTGGGTTGTTTTCAAAAAAGATAAGCAGTATTGATGAGATTGAAAACGCCGTACATGAATGTATTATTTCAAACAGACCGGCACTTATAGAAGTAATGGTCAGCAGGAAATATCCGTATACCGGAGGAGAAGCTACGGGATGGTGGGATGTTCCCGTACCTGAATATATAAAAAATAAATATCAGGCTTTTACAAAAGCAAGGGATAATGAATATCTCAGGTAGGAGGCTTTGAAGGTGAAAATTGCAGTAATAAATGAAACAAGTGCAGGGGGCAGAAATAAGGATATCATAGAGGCATTGGAAGGATACGGGCATGAAATATTCAACCTGGGAATGAGGCAAGGGGGCGGGGATCCGGAGCTTTCATATATTGAGACAGGCCTTCTTGCAGCATTGGCATTAAACCTGGGGAAGGCGGATTTTGTTATTGGAGGCTGTGGTACCGGCCAGGGATTCCTGAATTCCGTCATGCAATATCCGAATGTTTTCTGCGGCCTTATAACAGAGCCGCTTGATGCATGGTTGTTCGCGCAGATAAACGGCGGGAACTGTATTTCACTTGCTTTGAACAAAGGGTACGGATGGGGAGGAAATATTAATCTTAAGTTTATTTTTGAAAAACTGTTTTCTGTTGAATGGGGAGAAGGCTACCCACCCGAAAGAAAAGTACCCCAACAGCTGAGTAGAAGAGCTCTGAAAGTAATTTCTAAACAGACGCACATGGGATTTGCCTCGATATTGGAAGCAATTGACAGAGATACTGTAAGGAAAGCTTTAGGTTTTCCCGGCATAAAAGAATTTTTGGATATTGCTAATATCCAAGATATTGCATTAAAAGAAAGAATATTGTCAGTGCTATAATAAAGAAAAGGTCAGTAATACTACAGCGCGAATTACATTATAATATCGGCATTTATGCGCCTTACAGAAATAATCGCGAATGCTTCAACGCGTTATTTCTGTAAGGATAATTTGGAAATTCGCGCTGTAGTAGTAATGAAGATTCGAATCCATATAAAAGTATGAAGAGCCGGAGGAACGAGAATATGAAAAATTTCAAGGTTGTTGTTGCAGGGTGTGGAGGCCAATCAGCCTTATGGATGCATTATGCGGTAAAAAGAAGTGACACGGAGATAGTAGGGTTGATAGATATAAACAGGGATAGCGCTGTTAAAGCAGCTGAAAAATTTAGCTTGAGCTGCCCGGTGTTTGATAATCCGAAAGATGCAATTAAAAATACCGGTGCAAATCTCATATTTAATCTGACTACACCTGCTGCTCACCGTGATATAATCATAACGTCCCTTGAAAGCGGCTGTGATGTTTTTACGGAAAAGCCGTTAGGAGCAACCTGGGAGCATGTTCTGCAGATAAAAAAGGTTGTGGGGAATTCGGTAAACAGGCTCACTGTAATGCAGAACAGAAGATACCTGAAAGGAATCCGCGCATTAAGGGATATTTTTAATTCCGGTATGATCGGGGATATAACTTTTCTGGGAGTGGACTTCTTTTTGTATCCGTTAGGCGATGATCACTGGTACGGTTATAGGACAAAAATCAACCATCCGTTGATAACCGATATGGCAATCCATACGTTTGATATGGGCAGGTTCCTGTTGAATAATGCGGATCCGGTTTCAGTATATTGCCATGAATTTCAGCCGAAAGCATCGCTTTATAAAGGAAATGCAGGTGCGGTTTGCATTTTTGAAATGTCTGATCATTCTGTTTTTACATATCAGGGAAACTGGTGCGCCGAGGGATGCCGAACTGAATGGGAAGGAATGTGGAGAGCTACCGGAGTAAAGGGTTCGGCTGTCTGGGATGGAATTGGGAAGCCGTATTTCGAAATTCCAATGCCTGAAAATGAAAAAAATTGCGGGTACAAATCCGACAGATATAAAAGGATTGTTGCCGACTATAACTGGCCTGTTTCAGGTGGGGGAGACCCGGAACCCATAGAAGCGTGTCTGGAGGAAATGTATACCTCGCTTATCGAAGGTAAAAAGTCTGAAACAGATTGGAGCGATAACATTAAGTCTATGGCAATGGTTTGTGCAGCTGTAAAAAGTGCAGAAGAAAAGAGAAAAGTATATATTGATGAATTATTATAAAACTGATTTTGAGGGGGCTAATTATGGCAAAGAAGATAAAAGTACTTGTATGGAACGAATTCAGGCATGAAAAGTATGAAGAGAGTGCAAAAAACATGTATCCAAAGGGTATACACGGGACTATAAGGGATTTTCTTTCGAACGAAACCGATTTTGAAGTAAGAACAGCCACGCTGGATGATCCTCAGCAGGGTATTTCTGAAGAACTCCTCAAGGACATTGATGTATTGATATATTGGGGGCACAATTATCATGATGAAGTCAGAGATGAAGCAGTCGAAATAATATCCAAAAGAATAATACATGACGGTATGGGTTTTATTCCGCTTCACTCATCACATGAGTCAAAAATATTCCGTAAATTAATGGGGACCACCTGCTTGTTGAAATGGAGAGAAGCCAATGAAAAGGAACGCCTCTGGCTTATTGAGCCTGGTCATCCTATTGCGAACGGCATACCTGAATATATTGAAATAGAACACGAAGAGACATATGGTGAAAGATTTGATATTCCAACTCCTGATACTCTTCTTTTTATCAGCTGGTTTGACGGCGGTGAAGTTTTCAGGAGCGGATGCTGTTATATAAGGGGAATGGGCAAAATATTCTATTTTCGTCCGGGGCATGAAATCTGTGGAGCATATTATATACCTGAAATACAGCAGGTTATAAAAAATGCCGTCAGGTGGGCGGCTCCTTCAAACGGCCCTATCCCTATATTGGGTAAAGCCAGACCTTTTCCCCGTACCTGAGGTTTTTTCAAAGGTTGATACTACCGCAAAAACTCATGTTCCAACAAAATTTCGATAGCATCGGAAAGAGGACTTTTTACGACAGAATCAAAAGTTACATTATAGAAAATATTGATGATTTTTCTGGTAAAAAATAGCGGGTTGCTTAAAGTTATAAAGGAGAGGAATTACATGGCAGAAAAATATTTGAAAAATTACATAAATGGTCAATGGGTTGAACCTGTTGATATAAAATACAGGGAGGTATTGAACCCATCGACAGATGAGGTTATAGCACATGTTCCGTTGTCCGGACGCAAAGATGTGGATTTTACCGTCAATATGGCAAAAGAAGCATTTGAATCATGGAGATCTGTTTCTCCAGCTAAAAGATGCAAGTACATGTTCAGGCTTGTTGAACTTATTAATGAAAATTTTGAGGAGCTTTCCGGATTGATATCATATGAAGAGGGGAAGAACCTTGTCGATGCAAAAGCCGAAATGAAAAGGGTGCTTGAGAATGCTGAAGTTGCAGCGGGGATACCTTCGTTTATGATGGGGGATTTCATTGAGGATGTTTCGGAAGGGATCGAAGGATATACCATAAAACAACCGATAGGTGTCTTTGGCGTTATTTGTCCTTTCAACTTTCCGGCAATGGTCCCATTCTGGTTTTTCCCATATGCTGTGGCTGCAGGCAATACGGTCGTTATAAAGGCTTCGGTCCAGGTTCCCCTGACAATGTCCAGAATAATGGAATTGATCGATAAGGCCGGATTTCCGCCGGGTGTCGTAAACCTGTTGAACGGCAGTAGGGATGTTTCGGATGCAATGCTGGACAATCCGGATATAAAAGGGATATCATTTGTCGGTTCAACATCGGTTGCAAGAATGGTGGCGTCTAGATGCTCCAGTAGCGGAAAAAGATATCAGGCACTTGGCGGAGCCAAGAATTTCCTGATCGTCATGCCGGATGCAAAGCTGGATAAGGTTGTCAGCTCTTTGAATACCTCCTGCTTTGGCTGCGCCGGCGAGAGGTGCATGGCAGCCAGTGTTATCGTGGGGGTAGGCAATATTTACACGGAGCTTAGAGAGCGATTCAGGGAAGCGGCTTTAAAGCTTATCGTAGGGAATGCTCTTGATCCGGAAGTTGATGTCGGACCTGTGATAAGCAGGGAAGCAAAGGAAAGAATCCTATCTTATATACAGCAGGGTATAGATGATGGTGCAGGTCTTGTACTGGATGGAAGAAATCCGGCAGTAAGAGGGGATTCCAGCGGTTATTACATAGGACCTACTATACTTGAGAATATAACATGGAACATGTCGGTATGGAAGGAAGAGATTTTCGGACCTGTAGCTTGCATGGTGAAAGCCGGAACCTTTGAAGAAGCCCTGGAAATGATGAATAGCCACAGTTATGGAAACGGCGGCTCAATTTTCACACAGAGCGGTTACTACGCAAGAGAATTTCAGTATAAGGCAAAGGTGGGGATGGTCGGAATCAATATTGGTGTTCCTGCTCCTGCCGCGGTTCTTCCCTTTGGCGGTGTGAAAGCTTCCATGTTCGGCGACATAAAGGCACAGGGTAAAGGAGTAGTTGACTTCTTTACCGAGAAAAAGATTGTTACTGCCCGATTCTATAACGAGGATTGGAATTGATGTGTTTGTGCAAGTTGAATATAATATTTGAGGTATTGTTAAAATGGAACCCATCAAAATCGCATCACGCCGTGAATTATTTTGGGATGATTATTTAATAGAAACTGCAACGGCAAAACTTAAGCAGCATAAACCGCAGGTAAAGAATGCCGTCATGATGCACGATTCTCCATGGGAAGGCTGCGGCTGTATATACCATGTGACTTTCAGGGACGGCGATATAATCCGGATGTATTATCTTGCTGCCGACATCACAAACAAGGACGGCACAGAGATTTCAAAGCGCCCGCCCGTCATCTGTTATGCCGAAAGCAGGGATGGCAAGAGCTTTACAAAGCCGAATATCGGTATATGCGAATTTGAAGGTTCAAAAGACAATAATATTATTCTTGACAATACCACAATGAAATTCGATAATTTCGCTGTATTTAAAGATTCCAATCCCGGTTGTAAACCCGATGAAATATACAAAGCGGTGGCTTTGGATGATGACGATAAATATCTATGGTGCTTTACCAGTTTGGACGCCATACATTTCAATAAAGCATGGCGTATGACTAATGAGGGTACGTTTGACTCGCTTAATATCGCATTCTGGGACAGGCATACACAGCAGTATTACCTTTATTTAAGGGATTTACACGGTTATGTCGGCGAAAACAAATGGGATGGCGGGGGCATACGTGATATCCGCTGGTCCGTTTCCAAAGATTTTGTGAACTGGTCGACGCCTGTACTGCTGGACTTTGGCAATAATACGGATATTCCGCTTTATACCAATGTAATAAATCCATATTACCGCGCGGACCATATGTTTATCGGTTTTCCCTCCCGTTATATTGATAAGGGATGGACTCGCAATTTTGAATCCATGCCCGATGTACATCACCGTAAGAACCGTATGAATCATCAACCGCGTTTTGGTACTGCTATTACCGACTGCATACTCATTACCTCGCGCGATGGCAAGAGCTGGAGACGATGGAATGAAGCGTTCCTGACGCCCGGCCTTGAACATATGCATAACTGGGTTTATGGCGATTGCTATCCCTCTCTCGGCTTAATTGAAACCGAAAACGATTTGCCTTATGCGCCTGAAGAGTTATCGTTTTATACATTTGACTACCATTGGAAGCTGTCGAGCCCGCTGCGCCGCTATACAATAAGAATAGATGGCTTCATATCCTATAATGCCACATATAAACCCTGTACTATAGTCACTAAGCTATTTATATTTAAAGGTAAAAATCTATCTATAAACTTTACAACTTCGGCTATTGGTTATATCAAAATCAAAATCACCGGTGAGAGCAAGACGATTAACTCTATAGAGATTTTTGGCGACAGTCTGGACAGGACAGTAATCTTTGAAGATGGCGATGCAGCATCACTTGCCGGAAAGCCGGTTAAAATGGAAATAATCATGAGTGACGCCGATATCTATTCTTTTAAATTTAATGAATAATGATTTGAGGGGGAAATCAAAAATGGAATTAATTGACATTTATAAAAAGAAACAGTTGATGATTGATAATCATATCATTGAAATGAGCGGCGGGGCCAGGCATTTAGTGCACCAATGGGAGAAGGACAGCGGAAATCCCGTACTTTCGAAGCGGCATGAATGGGAAGGTATGGGCCTTATAGGGCCTGGCATTATGGAGTATGACCCTATCGATAAAAAGTACAAAATGTGGTATAGCACTTATAATGATATGGGGAAGTATAATCAAGGTTACGCAGAGTCAAATGACGGACTGGAATGGATTACATATCCCGAACCGTGCATCACCGAAGAGAATTTAACATACACCGTAGCTATTGTCATAGACCCAAGAGGCAAAGCAGGCGACTACCGGTTCCACCTTATTGGTTTCTTCCGCAGAACTCCTGAGCTGCCCGGCCGCGGTATACCGTACAGATCCAGGGATGGCATCACCTGGGAGCCGTATGAAGGGTCGCCCTGGTGGTTGGGGCCGGGTGACAGCATTAAAATTATATGGGATTCAAAAAGAGAGTGTTTTGTCTCATATTATGATGTAGTAAGGGTTGCCGGAAAATTAACCAATGGAGTGAATGTCAAAGGCTATTATGTAGATTATGATTTCAAGCAAAAAGATTGCGATATATTGGAATTTGATGGAATTGATATATTTCCCGAGAGACATGATACGCACTACGAATTTATATCTAAAAAACTTGGTGAGAATGACGGGGGCGGCCTTTCCATTACTGAGGACGTCCAGATGATAAGAGTGATTTGTCGGGCGGAAAGCAGGGATTTAGTCAATTGGACCGATAGCAGGGTTATTCTTGAACCGGATGAATACGATTACATAGACGCCCAATATGCGCATTTGCCCGTATTTGAATATGAAGGTATATATATGGCATATGCCGATTATATGAGATCGTTGTCCGGAAAGATTGAAGAAGTTTATGCATTCAGCAGGGACGGCGTTAATTTTACCGTACCCGATAAGAAGCCTGCTATTGCATGCGGGCCGGAAGGAAGCTGGGACGCGGGGATGGTTCTGGTATCCAGCAGACCCCTTGAGATTAATGGCAGGCTCTGTATCTATTATGGGGCATTTAATTCGGACCACGCGCATGTCGACACTGCTGTCAGCCGGTCTGCCATCGGCCGTGCATGGATGCGTAAGGACGGCTTTGTATCCGTTACAGGAGGCACGGTCCGTACAAAGCTGTTGTCAACCAATGGGGGCGCACTTCACATAAATGCAGCCGGCAGGATTGCCATCAGGATATTGGATGTGAGCGGAAACATATTGGAAGCGGCGTCATGGGAGGGTGACTCAACCGACGCAAAGGCAGTACAGGATATCGGCAAGCTTTTGAATAAGCCTGTACGCATCGAGTTTGACCTTGGGGAGGCGGGGCATCTATATTCATTCTGGTCGGAATGAAATGGTTGAACGATATGCGACTGAAATAAATGTAGAAAATAGTGTTACAATTGCCAAAGACTTCTTGAGCTAGAAATGATAATATGTAACTGCTGGAGTTTATTCATTTTAAAAATCTATATTATTTTTTGAAGTAAATGTTAATTAGTATTATTAAATAAATAAAATATTATTTCTTAAAGGAGTTAGAGGTGAACAATACTGTTATTAGGAAGTTACCCTTACAGGGCAGTAAAAAGCATACATTTCTTAAAAAGGTTGTAAGAGACAAATACCTCATATTACTTTTTCTGCCGGTATTGGTATTATTGATAATTTTTTCGTATATACCCATGTATGGTTTAATTATAGCTTTCAGGGACTATTCTCCCGGTCAGAAGATGTTAAGTCTTGATCATTGGGTGGGTTTGGAAAATTTCAAGCGTTTTATTGATAGCATATATTTTTTCAGACTGATTAAAAATACGGTATTGCTTAATTTGAATCTCATCATATGGGGTTTTCCAATCCCAATTATTTTTGCCCTTTGCCTGAATGAGATAAAGCACAAATATTTTAAAAGGATAACCCAGTCTGTCAGCTACCTTCCTCATTTCATATCTACTGTTATTATTGTTGGAATGGTTGCTAATATGCTATCTTCCTCTGGCGGAGTAATAACTGATTTTATTTATGCATTGACCGGCAATCAGATTAATTTTTTCAATGATCCCAAGTATTTCAGGACAATTTATGTTGTGTCGGATATCTGGCAGACTTTTGGATGGGGATCCATTTTATACTTGTCGGCGATTTCCGGTATAGATCCTACGCTTTATGAGGTTGCGACCATTGATGGGGCGTCAAAACTCAAATGCATGTGGTATATTACCTTGAGAGGCATATTGCCTACAATAAGTATGCTTTTCATGTTCAGTATCGCTTCAATATTCAAAGTGGAACCTGATAAAGTCCTGCTTCTTTATAATCCGGGAATTTATGAAACATCCGATGTCATGTCTACATATATATACAGGATCGGAGTTTTGGAAAGTGAATATGGTCTTGGCGCCAGCATAGGCTTTATTAATGGTATTATTAGTTTCATCTTAATTGCCGTTTATAATAAACTTGCAAAAAAATCAGACCTGATTACATTATGGTGAGGGGAGCTGCAAAATTGGCTGAGAAAAGTTTTAAAAGACTAAAAATAGAAGATGGCATACTTTTTATTTTGTTTTACAGCATTGTATCCATTAGTGCGATTATCACATTGTATCCCTTTGTTTATGTATTCAGTATGTCTGTTTCCGACCCGCTGAGGATGAGCGAGGTTGTGTTATTTCCTAAAGGATTTTCATTAGGCGCATTTAAAGCGGTCATTAATGAAACAGGCATATGGAGGGCATATTTCAATACGATATATTATACTTTATTAGGTTCTTCGTTGACGATAATCGTTACAATGATGGCTGCTTTTACACTTACAAGAAAAGGATTTGTGTTCAGGAAAATGTGTGTAGTGATATTGCTGATACCTATGTTCATAGGAGGAGGGATTGTACCTTCATTTATTTTGATAAACAAATTACATTTATTTAATACATTATGGGCTATCATATTGCCGGGATTGGTAAGTTCATATAATGTTATAATGGCATATACATTTATGAAGACGACTATTCCCGAGAGCCTGATAGAAGCGGCGAGAATGGATGGAATGAACGACATGGGGATTCTGTTCAAAATAGTAGTGCCTCTTAGCGCCGCAATCATTGCAGTTATCGGATTATGGGCTGTTGTTGGTTACTGGAATTCATATTTCAATGTTTTGTTATATATCAGGGATAGAGACAAGCAAACATTACAAATATATTTGATGAGAGTGCTCATAAAAAATGCGAATGATTTATCTGTAGCTAACGAACGTTTAGGGGTTGGATATAAAAATGTAATTACAAGCGTCCAGTTGAAGTATGCGCTGATAATGTTTACTATTGCCCCTGTTATATTAGTATACCCGTTTTTGCAAAGATATTTCATTAAAGGTATTATGATAGGTTCACTTAAAGAATAATTCTGAAGAGGAGGGAGAGGCGAATATCTGTCGGGAGTATGACTTATATTTATAAAAAAGGGGAGAAGCATTATGAAAAAGGTTTTGCCATTTATTCTATCTGCAGTTATTATGCTGGCTATCATTAGTGGATGTGGGGCTGGAGGAAAAAAAGGAGAAGAATCCGTAAATACAACCGGTACGCAAGGAAGTTCAGATTCTACAGCAGCAGTAACATCAACAGAAGCAACAGTTGCAGCAGTACCGCCGGTCGAGTTGACTTTTACAATAAACGCATCAATGGATTACGATGACTATGCTTTAGAAGCCAATAAAGATCTTTATCCGGCGTTAAAAGAGCTTCAAAGGCGTACAAATACAAAAATCACGTGGAAAACATACCCAACGCAAGAATATTAGGATTTGCTTCAAACAGATTTAGCTGCGGGCGGACCAGGTATAGGCGACATAATTGTATTGCCCGAATCAGGAATGAAACCGGACGATTTATTGGACAACGATGTTACTATTGACCTGTTGCCATTGATTAAGAGCAGTGCACCAAATATAATGAAATTATTTGAAAAGTATCCGAAAGCTTCAAATTTAAGACTGCTTGAGGATGGCAGATTGGCCAGTATCCCTGCATATATTCTGGATGGATCGCAGGATTTGGCAGCTTTGGGCTTGAGAATAGCATGGATGGAAAAGGGAGGAGTTACAAAAATTCCTGAAACTACCGATGAGCTTCTTGATTCATTGAGGGCAATAGTGAAGTCTGACGGCAATGGTAACGGGAAAGCGGATGAAGTTGGTATAACAATGAGATTTGGCGATGCCTGGTTTGATTTTCTATTGATCTCCTTTGGCATACAACCTGGTAATACGAATAATACTTCTTCCGATTATGGAAAATTATTTTATGCCGATGGGGAAGTATTCAAATCAAAGTTGGATAAGCCCGGATACAAGGCAGCGATAGCTTATATGAACACCATATATAAAGAAAATCTTATAGACCATAAATGCTTTGAACCGGGAGACCAGGAAGCCAGATCCATTCAGATTAGTACTGAAAACTTGATGGGCGCCATGATTTGGAATTGGCTCGGTCCTATTGAAGGCGCTCATGATGATTTTAAGGAAAAATATGGGGATAGCAGTTTTACGGCAATAGCATGGCCAAAATCACCATTGGTTGATAAAATTGAAACAGAAAAACCATCTACTATCAAAGGAAATGTAGTAGTTACTAAAAATTCTAAAAATCCGGAAGCTGCAATAAAGTTTTTAGATTATTTATATAGTGATGAAGGTATATTGCTATCTCAATGGGGTATTGAAAATGATTCCTATATTGTGAAAGATGGGAAAAAAGTATTTACAGACAAAATAATAATAGATCCATTGCCAGCGGAAGAGGATAAGGCCAAGCTTTATACAAGTTATGGGTTACATACATGGATGTCAATTGAAGATGGGGAAGCAATAGGGCAATTGCAAAGGGTTAAAGAATTTGGCAGGGGCGTTAAAAAGCTGTATGCGGATTTGGCAGTTTTACAACCTTTTCCACAGCTATCCCTTAATACTGATGAAAGAAAATTAAGATCTCAATTAATGGCGGACATTGGAACATATGTAGACGAAAACAAAAGGAAATTTATTACAGGTGTCAGACCTATGTCGGAATGGGAAGATTTTATAAAAGGGCTTAATGAAACACTCAAACTTCCGGAAGTAGCCGATAAAATATTAAATCCGGCATATAAGAGATATCTTGCCAATCTGGGGAAAATTAATTGATAAACCCAAGGTGTTATTTGCTTAATTAATATATTAGGGAGAAGCAGGAAATGCGATCCTTAAATATAAGCCCCTAAGATTTAGGGAGTAAAAAAATAGGAGGGTTTAGAAATGGTTAAGATGAAAGTGTCAAAGGTACTGGTAGTAGCTCTTGTGTTGGTAATGGTTCTTTCCACGGCGTCGTTCGCCGCATCATCCATGAACATAGTTCAGGGAACGCCCAAGATCGACGGTGAAATTGATGCCGTATGGGCAACTGCAAACACTGTAAAAAGTGAAATATTCATCGGCGGGGATGCATCGACAAACAATGTCGGTGAATTTAAGGCCTTGTGGGATGAAGATAATTACTACATATTGGCAATAGTAAAAGACGAAGTAATATCTGATGCCAGTGCCGATTCATACCAGCAGGATTCTATTGATTGGTATCTTGATGTTGCCAACAACAAGACTGTAGAGTATGACGCAATTGACGGACAATTCAGGGCTAACTTTGCCAATGTCAGTTCTGTCATGCACAGAGCCGATACTTCCGGTTTTGTCACCGCAGCAAAAGAAATTGACGGCGGATGGCTTGTTGAAGCAAAGGTTCCATTCCTAAAGAAGATGAAAGCCGGCGATGTAGTAGGAATCGATTTCCAGGTCAACAATGATAATGACGGCGATGGAGTAAGGGATGGAGTATCAAACTGGGCAGCACTTAGCGGAGATGGCTGGAAAGATACTTCCCAATTCGGAGGAGAAGGTGTTCTGGTTGCAGCTCCTGCGGCAAAACCAGCAACTACAACAACTACTACAGCTAACCCCAAGACAGGTGACGACAACAATGTTCTGTTATTCGGGATAATAGCTCTGATAGCAGCTATGACGGCAGTTTTTGTACTTAAGGGAAAAAAGAAAGCAGCTTCATACAAATAGTTGCATAAACACAACTTAACACTATATAGTATTATAAGTTAGGTAAGACAAAGGGGATACATCATATATAGTTCATGTATTTCCTTTGTTTTTACTTGAAAGATATAATGTTTTTATTTTTATGTAATAAGCAAATATATGAAATTATCATGAAAAGAGTTAAAAACATTGCAGAAAAACATTATAAATAAATTATTGACTTTCTATTTATGTTGGTTTAATATAAGTGTGTAAGACACTAATACCCTAGATATGTTATTATGCCGAAATGCATGATAATAGCAAGTTGAAGCATTTGTACGACTTTTAAAAAGATATCGGGTAACGAATGCAAACCATAAGACATATTTCCATCTATTTATAAAATAATTGATATAGGGAAAGTGGTTTATGTTTTAGAAAAAGCAACATCCTATCCTCCTGATTTTGCGATTCAATTTTCTTCGAAGGAGCAGAAAAACTGTATAGGATGGGAATATAATGCATATTTACTTTATTAACAGGGAGCAGAATTGCTAGAAAAATATAATAATACAAGGAGTGTTAAGTCATGCAAATAAAAGTGCTTTCAGAAAATCAAATCGAAGAAATAAAAAAGAAGACCGAATATATTTTGGAAAATATAGGTTTTCGTGTAAATCATAAGGAAATTCTCAAAAAAGCTGCAAAAGCCGGAGCAAAAATTGATGATTCGACGGAAACGATAAAAATTCCGTCTGGCATGCTGAGGGAGCTATTATCAAAAGTTCCTGACAGTTTTACCATAAAAGGGATAAACAATAAGGAATACAGATTGGGAAGAGGTGAGCAGCATTCCCTGGCTATTGTCACCGATCCCTGGATAATTGATTACAAGACTCAATCACCCAGGCGTCCCTGCCTTGAGGATGTAAGAAGGCATACTATTGTCGCTCAGAAGCTCGATCATGTTGCAGGCATAAGCCGGATGGATTTCCCGGTAACCGACTGCAGTGATGCTTCGTCAAGCTTCCGTGCTCTTGAGACACACCTTCTGAATCATACAAAGCATAACTTTGTATATTTGACTTCCATGGAGAATTACTACCGCTGGGTTGATATAGGAAATATTCTTGCACAGGGTGAAGATCTTTCCAAAAGCAAACTGATTACTATGGCCATTGCTATTGTTTCTCCACTGACACTTGCAGATATCAATGCGGAGCTGTTGCTGGAAGCGACCTCAAATAATTTCGCGGTTATACCCACTATTTGTCCTATGGCTGGAACAACGTCGCCATATAGCAAAGACTCGACTCTTTTGCTTGGAAATGCAGAAAACATATTTTTAGCTGCATTAACACAGCTCATTAATCCGGGAAACCCATTCATTTATGCTTTTGGACCATCCCGAAGCAATATGAGGACAGGACACGATATGTATTTTACAATGGATAAAATGCTATGGAAAATTGCAGCGGCAGAACTTGCATTATCGTATAGTATGCCGGTTATGTCGGAATGCGGTGGCTCGATGACATATCGGTATGATCAACAGAACGGGGCTGAAGGAATACTTTTCATGCTTGGTGCTCAAAATTCAAAATCCAATCTTCTTTCAGGAATAGGGTCATGTCATAATGCAAACGGTATGTCGGCTGAAATGATGGTTATTCAGACTGCATGGCTTGATGCAGTGAAGTTTTTAAACAGGGGAATTTCAACAAGTACGTTGGAGAAAGGCATTGAAAGTATAAAAAATGCGGGATTCGGAGGTAATTTTCTTACTGATGACTTAACAATAGAGCTTTTGCGTAGTGATGAGTTCTTCAACAATAATATATTTGATTATTCAGGCGGATTTGAAGAAGGGTCGTCCATACTTGAAAATGCCCATAATGAGGTTGAAAAAATGGTAACAGGTTATGAATCGCCTGTGCCCGGAAAAGTGAAAGAAGGGCTGATGAAGTATTTCCATGATTTATATAAGGATATATAAAAAGACTGAAAGTTAGGGGCTGAAATTATATGGATACAGGATTGAAAGGCAGGAGTGCGATAATAACCGGCGGCGCAAGCGGGATTGGGTTGGGTATAGCTTTGGCGCTGGCCGAAGAGGGCGTCAACCTTGCAATTGTCGGCAGAAATCCCGACCGGACTGCTATTGATGAGCTTTGCAGTAAAGGAGTAAAGTGCATAAGTATAAAAACCGACGTCAGCAAAGAAAATGAAGTAGTTAATATGATCAGTAGTGCAATTTCAGAATTCGGACATATAGATATGTATATAAACAATGCAGCCTGGGCGTGGCACCAGCCCATTACAAAGATTGATTCCGAGTCGTGGTATAAAACCATTGATACGAATCTATCGGCGTGTATGTGGGCATGCAGGGAAATATGCAGACATATGATACCAAAAAAAAGCGGGAGTATTCTTATTATCGGTTCTGCCGCCAGGTTCAACCCTGCGTACAGAGAAGCTACATACCGTATTACAAAAATGGGTCTTTGCATGTATATGCAAAATCTGGCAATCGAAATGGCTCCTTACAATATACGTGTAAATATGATAACACCCGGTCATTTCAAAACACGTATGACTGGGAATGTACCGCCGGCTGTGGAAGATAAGATGAAACATATAATACCCGCACACAGGTTCGGGAATACATTTGATATAGGGTACACAGCGGTTATGCTGCTTTCCGACAGATTAAGCGGTTATACATACGGGGCCGACCTGGTAATAGACGGAGGTCTTACGCTTCGCCCGCTGCCGATATATACGGATGAAGAGATCATCGGATTCAATAAAGTTTGAATAAGCGGCAAAACAAATTGTTTTAAAATATGTGGGGGAAATGGTAAAATGAAAGCAAGCCCGGTATGTGAAACATTATGTTTGAAGAAGACTGATAGATAAATAAACACAAAAGAAGGGAGGATGTCATTATGAAAGCGGGTGTAGTTTCTGTCGATATCACACCGGCAGTTGGAGTAGTACTGGGGGGCAACGGAAGGAAAGATAACAAGTCGAGGGGAGTCCATGATCCGCTGTTTGCCAATATCATAGCCCTGAATGAGAATAACAACACGGTAGTATTTATTGGACTGGATGTCTTGGGTATTTTGAAGGAAGATGTTGACGAAATAAAAAAGGGGATTACAGCAAAGCATACCCTTGAAGGAAAAGATATTGTGATAACTGCCACCCATACACATAGCGGTCCCAATATTATTAGAATATTTGCAAGCACATATTCAGCCCGGGAGTTGGATGAGATAGATGTGTACAGGAAAGAACTCATAAATAAAGTTATTAATGCCGCCGATGAAGCATTGAATGGAATGTTTCCATGCAAGTTCGGTTATGGTAAAGGGATTGCAGAGGAGTTTTCTTTTAACAGAAGAATATTTTTGAAGGACGGTTCTTTCATAATGGGATTTGAAGAACACGGTCTTAATGATGTGGACCGTTTTGCAGGTCCCAGTGGATATCCGGTCATGAGTGTTTATAAAATTACTGATTTTTCCGGAAAGGTAAGAGCTGTTCATGTTAATTATGCGAGCCATCCTGCGCTTGCGTGCGGTGAAGGTTTATTGTTCAGCAGGGACTATGTACACGGTTTGACTGAAGCATTAAAAGAAAGGTATGGCAAAGATATCGTTGTACTTTATACCAATGGGTCGCAGGGAAATCTGATACCTTTTAATCCTTTCAAACAGCCTTTTGTTACCGGCTTTGAAGAAAGTGACAGAGTAGGCAGGGGACTTGCAGATGCAGCTGTGAAAATTATAGAAAGCATCGTAATGAAGGACTGTCTCAGGATGAAAACGGCCCTCAGGGAAATTGAGCTACCCATTAGAAAAATTCCCGGAGATATGGTTGCTATAGCGGAAGAATTGCTGAAAAATCACGCAGGTAAGGATATAGTAGCTCATGGATTGGACCCGTCAGTGGAAGCAGACGGAGTCGTTAAATTGTACAGGTGTGGTAAGAAAACTGAAAAGATCGTTATTCAGGCTGTAAATATTAATGAGACCCTTATTGTCACCTTGCCTGGGGAAGTTTTTATAGAATTTGGGTTACAGATAATTGAGGACTCTCCTTTTGACAATACGATGATATTCGGCCTTGCTAACGGTTATTCAGGTTACATCCCCACGAGTGAAGCTTTTTCACAGGGAGGATATGAAATCAAACCCTCATATTCGTCGAGCAAATTTGTACCCGAGGCTGGAGATATACTTGTTGGAAATGTTAAGAATCTCATAATGGAAGATATATTTGCAGGGGGGAATCATAATGGTAAAACAGCAACTTAAGGAAGAAGTGGCCAGGTCGGCGAGACTGTTCTGGGAAAAAGGACTAAGCCCGGGGAACGATTCCGGCGATACAAGCCTCAGGGATGCTGAAACAGGGTATATCTACATATGCCCGAGACCGAATAGCAAGTTGAAAATTCCCAACTGGGGGGTTACAAAAGCTGAAGACATAGTCGTCATAAACAGAAGCGGTGATATCATGGAGGATACGGATATCCTTCCGACCGTAGAGGCGCCTATGCATCTTCATATCTACAGATCAAGGCCTGAAATCAATGCAATCGTGCATTCCCATGCCGTTTGGTCATCAGCATTTGCTGCTGCAGGGAAAAACATGCCGTCTGTTCTTGATGAACAGTATTATGTTTTTGGTGGGGAAGTTGTTTGTGCGGAATATGGTGCGGTGGGTTCCGAAAAGCTGGCGGAGAATATAGTTTTTGCTCTGGGGGCGGATAGAATGGCCGCTTTAATGAGGAACCACGGTGCTGTATGCATCGGAAAAGACCTGGAAGAAGCATTTATTGTATCGGACTTTCTGGAAAAGTGTGCTCAATCCATACTGTTTGCAAGCTTGATTGGCGGGTTTCCAGTGCTTAACAAGTAAAGGGAGTTCTGATTCATTATGAATAAGGATACGATATTCAGCTATATAGACGAACATGCTGATGAAATTATCGGCTTTTTAAAGAAATATATCGGTATACCGTCTGTAAACAACGGACAGCAGAACGGCGGCGAAGAAAAGGAAGTTCAGGATTGGCTGGCGGATATATTGGGCTCTTTTGGCTTTTTTATTGATAAGTGGACTGCCGACGCCGGAGGTATACGGCCCAATGTCGTATGCGTCCTTAAAGGCGGCGGCGGCGGGAATGATTTGATTTTAAACGGCCATTCTGATGTTGTTCCCATCAATGAACCTGGGAAATGGAAAACAAACCCATGGATTGCAGAGATATCAGACGGCAGGCTGTCCGGACGCGGGGCCAGTGACATGAAAGGGGGCAATACGGCTGCTATCTGGGCGCTAAAGGCATTAAAAGATAGTGGTGTAAAGCTTAAAGGGAATGTTTATCTGGAATTGATGGTGGGTGAAGAATCATGTGAGGGGCGGACGATTGGAACTGCTTCTGCAGTGGACAGGGGTTATAAAGCGCCTTTTGCCATAGTAATGGAACCGACGAATCTTGAAATACATACTGCCTCGGTAGGTTTGTTCTTTTTTGAACTCATTGTTCCCGGAAAAGCAGTACATGTTTCAAGCCGCAATCAGGTGGTATTTCCACAGCCTTTTGGTCTGGAGGCCGGATATACCGTCGGTGTCGACGCTCTTAAAAAATCCCTTCCATTTATAGACCTCTTCGAAAGGCTGGAAATTCAGTGGAATCAGAGGTGGAGGGATCCGGTACTGGGAGGCGGGGGACATCCTGTTTCCGATAAGCAGGGAGTAGGGATTTTTACCGTTAATCCCGCGCTTATAGAGGGCGGAACATATCTGGGATCTTTACCGGGCAGTATGAGACTTGTGTATTCCGTATGGTATCCCACCGGCACTGCGCCCCAGTCAATATGGGAAGAGATCCGTGAATGCGTGGATGCTATAGCTTCAACGGACGATTGGTTGAAAACAAATCCGCCGGTTTTAAACATGCCGGTTTTGCAAGAATGGAAGGGATTCAGGGTTGCAGAGAGCGAACCTGGGATTCCCTTGCTGAGAGACTCGATTAAGGGCGTATTGAAGCATGATGCGGTAATATCAGGCTTTAAAGCAGTATGCGACGCTACTTTTATTAATGAAAGAAATATACCTGCCGTGATTTGCGGCCCAGGTTCGCTAAGTTACGGAGTCCATGGCGATAATGAATACATACCTGTCAAAGAAGTGCTTGAAGCGGCGAAAATCTACGCATCATTTATTATTGACTGGTGTGGATGATTGCAACAGATATTATTTGCCGTTCTGATTAGTACTATGGTGAAACATTTTAATTATCGTTCCGGAAATTGTGCGTTGAAGCATTTGTACTAATTTTAAAAGACACATGCAAGCCGATAATATAATGAAATTGACGCTGTAGTACCAGGAAAAGGAGGAATAACACTTTGGAATTAAAAGGCATTGTGAAAGGAAAGAAGGAATGCAGGTCTTTTATGGAGGAAGGGGAGTTTATCAGGGAGTATTTTAAAACGGACCGTTTAACATTCGGCGTTTCGGAAATCATGCCGGGAAAGATAGGCGGGCTTGATCCCGGACATAATGAAGCCGATGAAATTTTCTTCTGCTCCAAAGGGCATATGTTATGCTACTTTCCCGAAGAAGACAAGTATTATGAGCTAACGGAAGGGGATGCACTTCTAATCCCGCAGGGCGTCGGGCACCGGCTTTTCAATGTCGGCGAGGAAAAGGGTGTTATCGTCTGGTGCTGCGCTCCCCATCCTTAGTACAAGTCCATATAAAGGAGAATCTTATATTTTTAAAGGAGAGCATCTTTATGGAAGAACTTATACTGAGTGTTGACCTGGGGACTACCGCTTTAAAAATTGCATTGTTTGATAATTATGGACATTTAAAGGCGCTATCTACACAGGAATATACGCTTTTCACCCCGGTTGCATCATTTGTGGAGGCTGACGCCGATATATACTGGATATCCTTTAAAAAAGGGCTGGAGGATCTGAAAAACAGATATCCATTTGTCCCTGGTTCTGTAAGAGCACTTGGTATCTCCGCTCAGGGCGAAACATTATTTTTCATTGATAAAAACGGTAAACCGTTAAGGAATGCCATTGTATGGATGGATAACAGGGCGCGGCGGCAAGCGGAAATATTAAGCTCCGAATTTACTGATGAAGAATGCTATAGGATAACCGGGCAGGCTGCTTTTGATCCTTGCTGGCCTGCCGCGAAAATACTGTGGATCCGGGAAAATGAGCCTGAGGTATTTAAGCAAGCCATGAAATTCCTGCTAATTGAAGATTATTTTATATATAAACTGACGGGAGAATTTGTTTCAGAAGGTTCTCTGCTATGTTCCACCGCCATGTGGGACATTACAGGCAAAAAGTGGTGGCCTGAAATGCTGGAATACCTAGGTATCAAGGAAAGCAACCTGCCTGAAATCAGAGAACCCGGTGAATATGTAGGGACTATTCTTCCGAAGGTTGCAGATGAACTGGGATTGAGCGGGGAAATGGCGGTGTGCACCGGTGCGCTTGATCAAGCGGCTGGCGCCATAGGCGTGGGCAATATATCCGAAGGGATTTTTTCGGAAAATATCGGAGCTGCCCTTGCGATTTGTGTTCCTGTTAACAGGCCGACTTTTGATCCCAATCGGAAAATACCTCTGCACTATTTCGGAATACCCGATATGTATATGATGCATACCTTTACTACGGGAGGTATGGCGTTAAGATGGTTCAGAGACAATTTCTGCCGTATGGAAACAATGCTTTCCGATCTACTGGCAAATGATTCATATGAACTGCTGGACAAGGAAGCACAGCATATACCGGCGGGCTGTGAAGGATTGCTCATGCTTCCCCATCTTAGCGGTTCAATGGCTCCCGATGCAAATCCCGGTGCAAGGGGGGTTTTTTACGGTTTTACCCTAAAGCATGGAAAGCCTCATTTTATAAGGGCCATAATGGAGGCTTTAGGGTATATAATCAAGCGGAATATTGACGTTTTAAATGAGGTGGGTATTAACGTCAATGAGATACGCTCGCTGGGCGGCGGTTCCAGGAGTAGATTGTGGAATCAGATAAAATCGGATATAACAGGCAAACCGATAATAACCATGAAATGTCCCGAAGCAGCCTGTCTGGGCGCTGCAATACTTGCAGGCAAAGGCATGGGCATATATGGCGATGTAAAAACAGCCTGCAATGAAATGATAAAGGTTTCGGAAAGATTTATCCCAGATCCGGAAAAGGCTACTGTTTACGGCAGGCAATATGAAAATTATAAAATGCTTTTTAATAATCTGGTGGAAGTTTTCAATAAAAATTTAACATAGGATGGTGAATTTATCAATGGGGCCAAAACTGATTGTTATGCTGACATACAATGACCAGACTGTAAAAAACGCAATTGAAGTTTTCAATGAATGCAGGGACTTGCAGGCAGACTGCTGGGGATTCAAGAATATCGGCTTGCCTGTGCCGCAAATGAAGCAGCTGGTTAAAAACATGAAGAAGTCAGGGAAGACAACCTTTCTGGAAGTGGTTACGTATACTGAAGCAGAGTGTATGCACGCTGCAAAACTGGCAGTGGAATGCGGATTTGATTATTTAATGGGGACGCTCTTTTACAATTCGGTAGCAACCTTCGTAAAGAGTAAACCTATACGGTACTTCCCTTTTTGCGGGCATGTAAGCGGAAGCCCCAGCATATTGGAAGGCTCTGTTTCTGATATGGTTGATGAGGCAAAAAGAATGAAGCAGGCAGGCGTCAATGGTTTCGACCTGCTGGCATACAGGTATACGGGGGATGCGGAGGCGCTTGCCGGAGAATTTATTAAAAAAGTACCTGCCCCTGTCGTACTGGCAGGAAGCATAAACAGCTATAAAAGGCTGGATAAGGTTAAAGAACTGAATCCATGGGGTTATACCATTGGTAGCGCATTGTTCGATAAGAAGTTCGAAAACAATACCTCATTCAGGCAACAACTTATAAAAGTAATAGAATATATGAAAAAGGATATATGATTATGAAAAAGGAAAAATTAAAGGTTATCATTGTTGGCGCTGGTTATATGGGTGAGACGCATGCCGCCTTGTATAATAAAATGGAAGACGTTGAGGTGTATGGTGTTGTTGATAAAAACCATACAAAATCATCTGATTTTGCCAGGAAATACTCTTGTTTACCGTTCGCGGATCTAAAAGAAGCCCTGGCCTGCAAGGCAGATTTTGTAGATATATGCCTTCCTACGCCATTCCATAAGAAATCGGTAATCGAAAGTTTGAAATCAGGTATGGATGTAATATGTGAAAAACCCATATCACTTTCTGTAGATGATGCAAAGCAAATGGTTGAAGCATCTGAGCAGTATGGTAAAAAATTAATGATTGCACACGTTGTAAGGTTCTGGGCTGAATACGCGAAAATAAATGAAATGGTAAGAACCGGTAAAGTTGCAGGAATCAAATGCCTTACACTCTCCAGATACGGTACGCTGCCTGCATGGTCGGAGGACAACTGGCTCCTTTCCGATAAAAAAAGCGGGAGTATAATATTTGACCTCGTTATTCATGATATTGATTTTGCACTATCTTTGTTCGGCATGCCGAATTGGGTTTTTGCATGCAAGAGCATGATGAATGAAGATTATACCTTGTATGTTAATGCAATACTCGGATATAAGGATGTGAACGTATTGATTGAAGCGGGGTTCGCAATGTCCGGATCATATCCCTTTACTGCAGGATTCAGGTTGAGCACCGGAAGTATCTCATATGAATATGTCAATAAGGATGGAAGAGGACTGGTCATGTATTCGGATAAAATTGCAGGGGAAAAATTGGAATATGCTGATTGCAATCCGTACGAAGAGGAATTGAGATATTTTATCGAATGCCTGAAGAATAACAAAAAACCCCTGATAGGTGACGGTTACGATGCGATAAAGGCGGTAAAAGTGGCTAAATGCCTTGAGATTTCCGCCAATATCAATGAAAGAGTGAATGTCATTTGAGCCTTAATAAATATTTATATTAATATTAGAAAGCGAGGAATAAATATGTCTGGTGAAAATTTTCCCATGTGGCCGCAGTTTGCTGAGGAGACACTAAAGGATGTGCTGGAACCTTTGAAAAACGGTAAGGTAAATTACTGGACCGGTCCTAAAGGAATGGAATTTGAAAAGAAGTGGGCGGAATGGATAGGGGCGAAAATGGCCATATCCTGTACAAATGGCACTGCGGCATTGCATATTGCCATAAGCAGCCTTGGGATCGGCCCCGGCGATGAAGTAATCGTGCCGTCCTATTCCTTTATTGCTTCTTCCTTTTCAATTGTCCAGGCCGGAGCGATTCCCATATTTGCAGATGTTACGGAAGAACACACAATCGATCCCCGTGAGATTGTGAAACACATCACACCCAGGACAAAAGGCATCGTGGTTGTCCACCTCTATGGAGTCGTTGCGGATATGGGACCCATTCTGGAAATTGCAAAAAAGCATAATCTAAAGATCATAGAGGACTGTGCTCAATGCTTCGGTGGGGAATATAAGGGTAAAAAAGCAGGCACCATAGGCGATGTGGGATGCTTCAGTTTTTGCCAGAGCAAACACTTTACCACCGGCGGAGAAGGCGGTATGGTTGTTACAAACGATGAGGAATTGGGATGGGAATGCCGTTCTTTCAGGGATCACGGATATGATGTAAAAACGCGTATGAGTTTGCTTGCACTTGAAGAAAAGCTGCCATATATACATAACCGTGTGGGCTTTAATTACAGAATGACGGAAATCCAATCGATCATCGGTTTGAATGAACTTAAAAGGTTTGACAGCTGGAACATGGTCAGACGCTATAAATATGCAAAGATGTATGATGAAGCTTTCAAAGGTCTTGAAGGAATTAAAGCGCTCCCGCTTAATACTGAAGAAAGAAGGAATGCTTACTGGTGGTATCCGGTACTTCTGGATATCGACAGGCTGGATATAAAAGCCGACGTATTTATTAAGGAGCTTGCAGCAGAGGGTATTCCGTGTTATGGGATTCAATGGCCGGAGGCTTATGAAGAAAGGGCTTATAAAGAACTTGGCGGCTTTGGGAATGTTAAATTTCCATTTGGCTCAAAGGAGTATACAAGCCCGGAATCCATTGAATATCAAAAGGTAATATGTCCTGTGGCAAAGAAGCTTCGTTATTACACCATCAATCTGTTTTTGCATCCCACATGGGATGAAGTACATATAAATAGATGCATAGCAGGCGTAAAAAAGCTGCTGGCAAAACACAAAAAATAACAGGTATGCGAAATTGATAATAAAGGCAATGATGGGGTTGGTATGATTTTTAGACAGCAATTGATATTGTGGAGAGGAAAAATACAATGGATAAATTAAAAATTCTTGTTATCGGATGTCATCCGGCTGATGTATTCGACCATTGCGGAGGTACGTTGGCACGTCATATAAAACGCGGGGATCAGGTAACAGCGCTTTCAATAACAACAGGTTCGCGCGTTCATAATGATACGGTTTACAGTTTGGTAAAAAATAAAAGGAAAAGCGAAAGGCCCGATCCGGAAAAACTTAATGAAATCTTGCAGAAAAGCTTAAGAGAAAAAAACAAGGACGTAATTGAAGCCTGTGAAATTTTAGGGATAACGGATGTGCGCTTTTTAAACTATGATGATAAAATACTCATGGAAACCAGGGAAATTGTTGAATCGGTGGCAAAGGCTATCCGCAGCATAAGGCCTGACATTATCATAACACATTATCCTCTGGCTGATGCAGGCATATCAAATCCCCATGCAATTGCTGGGAAAATGGTCATGAATGCATTTATTTATGCAGGTCAGGCTGATTATGATGATGAAAATCCACCACACTGGGCTTCACAGATATTCTTTATGACGGCCGGAGATTCATTGTTCAAGGGCAACTATCTTGCGGAGGTAACAACGTTCAACTGCAATACTTTTATAGATATAACCGATGTTATCGAACTGAAACTGAAAGCCGGCTGCAAGATGAAAAGCCAGCAATATGGAGAAGAATACAGTAAAAAGGCACTTGAAGCTACAGATGGCTTATGTGGGCTTTTCATGGGCGTACCTTATGCAGAGGCATTTATAAGATATTATCCTGATATAGCAGGATATCTGACAGTTTCCAATGAACTGCGTGAACGGGCAAATGAGCCTGAGTTGGAAAAGCTTGAAAGAAAAGGTAAATTGATTGTTCCTTTTGTTAAGATATAAAAGTTGATATTCAGGAAAAAGATTCTGGTTTTGGGAGGGAAGTCTTAGATGAAGACTATTTTATGCTATGGAGATTCAAATACCTGGGGCTATAATCCTACTACCATGGGACGGTATGGGATCAATGAAAGATGGACGGGACAATTGGCTGTGAGACTTGGAAACAGCTACAGGATTATTGAAGAAGGATTGAACTGCCGTACAACTGTCTGGGAGGATCCGGTTGACGGCAGTTACAAGAGCGGAAAGGATTATCTGGCGCCTTGCCTCGATTCACACAGACCCATTGATCTGGTCATATTGTGGCTTGGGACGAATGATCTTAAAAGGCGTTTTTCGTTAGCTCCTTCCGACATTTCCACAGGCGTGGAAGTTCTGATCAAAATAATTGAAAACAGCGCTTCAGGTATTGATGGAAATGCTCCTGAGATTTTACTGTTAAGCCCTACACCGGTAGGTAAGCCTGTGGATTTTCATGAAATGTTTAAAGATGCTGAAGAAAAATCAATAAAATTGCATGCATTGTATTCTGAAATAGCGAAACTACATGGATGTAAGTATTTCAACCCGTCGGAAATCATTTCTGTAAGTGGGATTGACGGAGTCCACTTTGATTTGGAATCTCACAGCAAGCTTGCTGAAAAGCTGGCTTCGATCATTAAAAATATTTTTAAATAAGAATGGAAGAGGTTTATGAATAAAATAAACAAACTGGGCGTAGTAATGAAACTAAGCAATAGCATTATGGAGGAATTCCGGAAAATCAAAGGATGGGGGTTTGAGACCTGCCATCTGACATGCTTTGACAGGAACATGCTGACTGACGGCTATGCTGAATTGGTTAATCTAGCCGTGGAAAAAAGCGGAATAGAAATAACCGCTTTCTGGTGTGGCCTGGACAACCCTGCTTTCTGGAATTTCTATGATGGACCGTCTACCTTGGGACTTGTTCCTTCTGTTTACAGGCATAAAAGGATTGAGACACTTTTGCTGGGGTCTGATTTCGCCAGGAAAACAGGCATAAAAAATGTGGCGACACAAATGGGTTTTATACCGGAAGACCCTTATGATTCCAACTATATGGGTGTTGTAAATACTATAAGATTTGTGGCCGGATATTGCAAAAACAGCAATCAGAGCATCCTGTTTGAAACAGGGCTTGACACTCCTGTCACATTGAAAAGGATCATACAGGATATAGGTTTTGACAACGTGGGTGTTAATTTCGATCCGGCAAACCTTCTGATGTGGGGGAAGGCAAATCCTATCGATGCACTGGATATCCTCAGTGAATATATATTTGAGGTTCATGCCAAAGACGGCGAATATCCGACTGACGTTAAAAACGCAGGTGTAGAAAAGCCTCTGGGTCAGGGCAGAGTCAATGTGCAGGCTTTTGTGTCAAGGCTTGACGCCTTTGGGTATAAAGGACCTATTACAATCGAAACATATGCTGCCGGAGGACTGTGGGATGAAGCTGTGCTAGCCGCCAAAAAATTATTGGAAAGTATTATGCATAAATGAGTATTGCCTTAATGAGCATTCCATTAAAGCAGGCTATCCTGGAAGATTGTGTGATCCTTGCGGATGAAGCTTTGCGGATGAGACTGAAGGATAAATATCCGGCTGTATATGAAAGGATACAAAAACGAAGGGCATTAAAATAATTATTGCAATATATATAGCTTTTCAGATATTAAACTGGAAGGCATTTTTTTGTAGTAAATCAAAGAGTTATGGATGGCGATTAAACATACTGTATGGTAGTCTTTTCTTTTTTGAAATAATTTCTAAAAAATATCTAGATTCCTGATTCATATTATGCTAATATTACACAAAAGAAACACATATGTTCATGATGCGTGGACGGGAGGTAGTATGGATAAGAATTCTACATATCTGCTTGTGGATGCGTCGGTACTTCCAGAGGTTTTTTCAAAGGTGATCGAGGTAAAAAAAATCCTCAGCAGGGGAAGAATAAAAGCAGTAAATGAGGCGGTAAAGGAAGCTGGGATAAGCAGGAGCGCATATTATAAATACAAGGATTTTATTTTTCCATTCTATGAGACTTCCAGAGGAAGGGTCATAACCCTTTTTTTCGTGGTTGAAGACTTCTCCGGAATTTTATCCAGCATCATAAATAAGATTGCACTTGCTAAAGCCAATATAATAACAATAAATCAGAACGTTCCCATAAACGGACTTGCCGATATTACCATATCCATAGAAACCGCAGGTATGACAATGGAGATAAGGGAAATGATGGAGAGTATAGGAACGATAGATGGAGTAAGAAGGCAGGAGATCCTTGCAAGGGATTAAGCAAGAGGTAGATAATGCATAACTATGAGGCAGGTATGTCCTGTTAATATAAGAAATGCTGGAATCATGCAATATCAAAGCTGTAATAGCAGAATTGTCAGAAAAACAGGGAGGAATTCCTATGATAAATGTAGCAATTTTAGGCTATGGGGTAGTTGGCTCGGGAGTCGCCGAGGTAATCAGGAAAAACAGCCGGAGCATTGCTCAGCGGGCAGGCGAGGAGATACAGGTCAAAAGGATTCTGGATATAAGGGATTTCCCGGAAGGGCCTGACAGCAGCCTGCTGACAAAAGATGCGGAAGTTGTTTTCGGCGACAGCTCAATTGCTATTGTTGTTGAAACCATAGGAGGGGCCGGAATAGCTCATGAATTCACCAAAAAAGCTTTTTCCCTTAAAAAACATGTTGTGACCTCCAACAAAGAGTTGATTGCGACACATGGCCCGGAATTGCTTAAAATGGCATCGGAAAATTGTGTCAGTTATCTTTTCGAGGCCAGCGTGGGTGGAGGCATACCTATAATACGCCCATTAAATCAATGCCTTGCTGCAAATGTAATAAACGGTATTACCGGGATACTCAACGGAACTACGAATTATATCCTTACTCAGATGAGGAAAGAAGGAAGAGATTTCTCCGATGCATTAAAAAGCGCTCAGGAGCATGGCTATGCAGAGGCGAATCCTACTGCGGATATTGAAGGGCATGATGCATGTAGAAAAATTGCTATTTTGTCTTCTATTGCATATAATGAATTTGTTGATTGCAATGCGATATATACAGAGGGAATAACAAAAATAAGCGTTATAGATATGCAATATGCGGAGTTGATGGATTCCGTGATAAAGCTGATCGCCATGAGTAAAAAGGCGGGGGACAGGATTTTTGCACGAGTCAGCCCTGCCATAATCAGTAAGGGCCATCCATTATCCAATGTGGAGGATGTTTTCAATGCCATTGTTGTAAAAGGTGACGTCATAGGAGATGCAATGTTTTATGGCAGGGGAGCAGGGAAGCTTCCGACTGCCAGCGCGGTTGTGGCTGATATTATAGATATAGTTCGTCATTTTGATAGTTATGGAAATAATTCTTGGCCAAGAAAAGATTATAACAACCTTATTGATATATCAGAAAGTGAAACCCGATATTTTGTCAGGGTGAAAACCAGGAATACGGAAGAGGCAAGGAAATTCATCAGGAATACCTTTGCTGCGCCGGAGTTTCTGTTCCATATCAGGCAGGAGGCGGAAGGCGAACTGGCCTTTACAACTGAAAAGTCTACAGAGGCTGAACTGGCAGGTAAAGTAGACGCACTAAAGGGTATAGGCGCTATAAAAGAAGTAGTTAGCGTATTACGGATTGAAGAGGAGTAAGAAATAATGGACAGCAAAAAGGGAGGTAGTAATCAGTTGGCTTGATTGTACAAAAATATGGCGGAAGCTCTGTTGCCAATGCGGAAAAGATTTTCATCGCTGCAGGCAGAATCCTTGAGGCATATGATTGAGGGAATCCCCTGGTAGTGGTGGTCTCGGCTCAAGGGGATACAACTGACGACCTGATTGAATAAGCCAGAGAAATCAATCCTCATCCGTC
>VEPD01000501.1 GCA_012027035.1 Ruminiclostridium sp.
ACTATTTCCACAAGCTTGGTAGCCCCTTCGCCGTCTTTGGCTATCAGCCTTGAAAGCGATGTGCAAACAAATTCAAGCCCGCTTTTGAATTTCTCGTAATCCTCGTCTTCATTCACAATACCGGCATTGTCTGCAAGCCCATTTGCCATGATTATGACCATATCGCAGACACTTGTATCACCGTCAACGGATATTCTGTTGAAGGTGTGCGTGACTGAATCCTTCAGAGCTTTATCAAGAAGTTTTCTTGATATGTTTACATCAGAAGTTAAAACGCCGATCATTGTAGCCATATTTGGGTGTATCATTCCCGACCCTTTAGCCATACCGCCTATTACCACTTTGCAGTCCTGTATTTCCATTTCTACCGCAATCTCCTTGTGAAGGAGGTCGGTGGTCATGATTGCTTCCTGGGCGTCATGCCCGCCGTCGGGATCCATCCCTGATACCAGTTCTTCAATGCCGGCCTTTATTGCGGCCATGTCAAGGGGTTTACCGATAACGCCCGTTGAACCCACAAGGATGGCTTCGGTGCTGCAATCCAATAGCCGCGCCGCCGTAGCTGCAATCTCCTTTGCGTCTTTATAGCCCTGTTCGCCTATACAGGCGTTGGCATTTCCGCTGTTTATGATCAGAGCATTGGCATATCCGTTTTTGATATGTTCCATGGTTACTTGCAGAGAATGCCCTTTGACTTTGTTTGTAGTAAAAACTCCTGCAGCAGCTGCACTATCTTCAGAGCAAATAATTGCAAGATCCTTTTTATTGTTTTTTTTCAGGCCGCAAGCCACACCGGTTGCAAAAAAACCTTCCGGCGCCGTTATTCCGCCATTTATTTCATGCATTGGTTTCACCTCATGTTTATTTTAAGGGGATTTACTCTCCTTTATATCTTGAACATTTAAATTATACATAAATGTCTAATGCTATTCAATGAATTCCGCAAAATATGTTTGATAAATCATCCGTGGCAATTTTCCGATCCCCTTGACACTGTAAGGCATATACTGTATTATTTTATATAAATCATATGGAAAAGACGTTGAAAAAGAGGAGTAGACAGTATTTTCGGCCATAAGAGAGGGAGGATCCACGGCTGTAAATCTTCCCGGGCGCAGGCTGTCGAAGGTCGCTTTGGAGTTCTGCAGGAAGCTGCAGCGGTCAGTGAACCGTTATATCTGAAGAGAAGCCCTTATAAGAAAATGAGTTTCACTCTGCTTTATAGCTGAAACTGAATGCAGGAGGAAACTTACATTTCAATTGGGAATTTTGGTGGTACCGCGGAGAATAGTCCTTCGTCCAATTAATTTTGGATGTAGGGCTTTTTTATTTGAAGCATTCTGCTGAAGCAGAATCAATATATTTTGCAAAACCTTGTCAAAACTCGTGTTTTGCCGAAATAATAGGGATCTACGCCCTGGGAACTTGATTTGAAAGGAAAGGTGCAGAAATATGCTTATATTGAAGATAGTTGGCTTTTTGTTTTTGATTGCAGGCTTCGGTACAGTATTCGGCGCCAGGTATCTGGCAAGAAAATTCAATCTTGATAAAAATGCAAAGTGCGATTTTGAACATGAAATGACAGAGGAAGAGCTTGAAAAATACAAATTCGACAAGGCGACAGTCAATGTGAAAATGATAGGTATGCTTGTGTCAATACCCGGATTGATTTTAATTCTTATGGAGTTCAGATAAAGGAGGAAATGGCAAAATGGAAGAAAAAAATAACCTGGCGAAAACCTATGACCCAAAGCAGGTAGAGGACAGACTGTACAAGGAATGGGAGGACAAAGGCTATTTTCATACGCAGATAGACCGCACAAAAAAATCTTTCACTATAGTGATACCGCCGCCCAACATAACAGGCCAGCTTCATATGGGGCATGCAATGGATAATATACCTCAGGATATACTTATACGGTGGAAAAGAATGCAGGATTTCTGCGCCCTCTGGGTTCCGGGTACCGACCATGCCAGTAT
>VEPD01000442.1 GCA_012027035.1 Ruminiclostridium sp.
GAAGTTGTTATATATGGTTTTATTGATAACGACGCTGCGAAGATGCTGCTGTTTGTAAAGGATGATACTGCAAAATCGGTTTTGTTTGACGGGCTGGATATACCGCTGTCGGATGTATTTGAGTAATTGCGTCTGGGTAGGATGATGTTGATGACGGAAATTTATATTTGTGACGCTTTAAGCTCAGGAGTTCAGAATTAAACTAAATGTCAATCCTGACATAGCAAATGTATGTTAATATACTTTTTAAAGTTTACATGTACGGTTTATGTATAATATAATTATTTTTAATACTGATATTATGACTGGAGTGATTGAAATGTCGGTTTCAAATAAGGATATCGATATACTCAGAAAGCTTGGCAAGCAATATATGGATATTGCGGCTTTGCCTGTCCACAAGGGAAAGATGGAGTTCTGGAAGGCCCTGAACCGCAGCAGAATGATGCGTCCCATGGTAGTTATAGATCAGCTACCCTGGAATGAACTTAATGCGAATGAGGAATTGACCTGCCTTGTGGAGGATAAGTTTTTCAGAGAAATAGAAATGTCTTTGAGAAAAGCTATTTACAGGTGGAAACATTTCCCGGTCGATATGGTGATAGAACCTTATATAGAAATACCCCAGGCAATATGCGGCACAGACTACGGGTTAAGTCCAGATGTCGAGATGCTGGCACTGAGCGAAGGTACCACAGCCCCATCACAACATTTCAAAAGAGTTTTGAAGGACTATGAAGATATCGAAAAAATCAAGGATATGAAATTCACTGTGAATAGAGCGGAAAACGAGTACCGGATGCAGCAGGCTAAAGCCATATTTGATGGCATCGCACCAATTGTACAGGGCCATGGGATACAGTTCCACCTTGGAGTATGGGATTATCTTGCTACACTTATGAGTGTTGAAGAGGCATATCTTGAAATCATGGATCGTCCGGAATTCATCCATGCCTGTATGGAAAGAATCACAGAGGCTGTCATTTCGGGTATCCGTCAGGCAAATGAGCTTTCAATACACAATGACATAGCCAATACATGCCACTGTTCATACATTTACACAGACAACTTGCTGCCAAACTGCGGGCAGGGAAAGGGTCCGTTTTCAAAAAACTGCTGGGCGTTTGGGATGGCACAGCTTTTTACATCCGTTTCCCCCAGGGTCACGGAGGAGTTTGAATTACCGTATATATCCCGCATGGCTGAGTTCTTCGGGATGATATACTATGGCTGCTGCGACCGTTTAGATGATAGATTGGATATTGTCAAGAAGATACCCAATGTGCGGAAGGTATCATGCAGCCCGTGGAGTGACAGAAAAAGATTCGACGAGAATATCGGAAATAACCTTGTTATGTCGAATAAACCTGCTCCGGCGTTCATAGCAGCAGCCAGTGTCGATTGGGAAGAGGTAAGGAGGGACCTGAAATGGACGGTTGATCTCGCAAAAGCAAACAATGTAAATCTTGAGATTATCTTGAAAGATATTTCGACTGTCAGATTTGAACCGGATCGTTTGACCAAATGGGCAGATATTGCTATGGATATAGTCCGAATGTGAAAAGGGCTATATCTCAAGATCCGACAGGCAAGCGATGGTTGACTTTAATTTGATAAGCCGGTTGCCTGCGTTGATTGTATTAAAAAAGTGATATGACGGACGATTAACGAAGAGATACATGCATATTAAAGCTGGAAATATGAGATAATGAGAGATAAATTAAAAAATTAGCAAATTATACTTGACAGGTATACATGACCTGTATTAGAATTATAAAGTGTCAAAAAACCGGTATTGCAAAGCAATCACCAGAAAAACAATATATGTAGTTGGAAATATGCAGTTAAAGTAGTTGAGGAGGACAGTTGATCCATGAAGACTTTTATGGCAAAGGCCGAAGAAGTTCAGAGAAAATGGTATGTGGTAGACGCTGACGGCAAACCTTTGGGTAGGCTGGCATCCGAAGTCGCCAAAATTTTAAGAGGTAAGAACAAACCGACTTATACACCCCATGTTGATACCGGGGATCATGTAATAGTTTTAAACGCTGAAAAAGTGGTTCTTACAGGAAACAAGCTTGACCAGAAGGTATACAGGCATTATTCCGGCTGGCCGGGCGGCTTGAAAGAGGCAATGTACAGGCGGCTTATGGCTACCAAGCCTGAAAGAGTTGTAGAGCATGCAATAAAAGGCATGCTTCCCCACAACAGCCTTGGACGTGCAATGTACCGGAAGCTCAAGGTGTATAAAGGTGCGGAACACGAGCACCAGGCACAGCAGCCTGAAAAAATGGATATTAATGTTTGAGGTGGAAGGAGGAGCGTAAAAGATGGCAAAGGTACAGTATTACGGGACCGGTAGAAGGAAAAAATCGATAGCAAGAGTCAGACTTGTTCCAGGAGAAGGAAAAGTCACTATTAACGATAGAAGCATAGATGATTATTTCGGCCTTGAAACCCTGAAGGTACTGGTCAAACAACCTATGGTACTTACAGGTACGGCCGGAAAATTTGACGCCATATGCAAGGTTGTTGGCGGAGGATTTACGGGCCAGGCCGGCGCTATAAGGCATGGTATGGCAAGAGCCCTGCTCAAGGCCGATGAAGAATTGCGCGCCGTGCTTAAAAAAGCAGGTTTCCTCACAAGGGATCCGAGGATGAAGGAAAGAAAGAAATACGGCCTTAAAAAAGCAAGGAGAGCGCCACAGTTCTCCAAGAGATAATATTTTATATAATCTATCCGGAAAAGTACAAAGGATTAATAAAGGAACGGTAAATTGCCGTTCCTTATTTATACTGCTGCGAAAGCTTCCTTGCTATTATTTTCTTGTGGAAACAGTCCCGGTTTTGCGTATTGCTTCCATAAGACTATTCGGAGGTTTCTGCTGTGGCAGATAGGGGGCTTATGCTTTTAATAAAGAATGCCAGGATTTTGACTATGGCAGGCCAGGTTTATGAAAACGGATATATTCTGGCTGACCAGGGGAAAATAATCAAGTTGGGCGAATTTAACACAGGTATGGAAGTGATTGAGGCCAAGGGCACGGATTGTGAGATCATCGATGCATCCGGCAGTTGTGTAATGCCTGGAATGATAGATGCACACTGCCATCTGGGCATGTGGGAAGATGCGGTCGGATTTGAAGGCAGCGACGGAAATGAGGAGACGGATCCTGTAACACCGCAATTGAGGGCTATTGACGGTATATATCATTCCGACAAAGCGTTTACCGAGGCTAGGGAGAACGGTATCACCACTGTTGTGACAGGACCCGGAAGCGCCAATGTGATAGGCGGCCAGTTTGCTGCTCTGAAAACATACGGCAGGCGGATAGAGGAAATGATATTGAAGGAACCTGTTGCAATGAAGGTGGCTTTCGGTGAAAATCCCAAAACCGTCTATCATGAAAAAAGGCAGGCGCCCATGACTCGTATGGCTACAGCGGCTATATTGAGGGAAAGCCTGTTAAAGGCCGGTGAATATAGGCAGATGCTTGATGATTATACCAGGGACAGTGAAAATAACGACAAACCTGATTATGATATGAAAATGGAAGCTCTTTTAAGAGTGCTGAATGGGGAAATACCGCTTAAAGCCCATGCTCACAGGGCAGATGACATATTAACGGCAATCAGGATAGCCAAGGAATTCAATTTAAAGATTACAATAGAGCACTGCACGGAAGGCCATCTGATAACCGACCTTCTGTTGGAAGAAGGAATATCAGCCATAGTAGGGCCTTTCATGACCGACAGGTCGAAGATTGAACTGAGGAACCAGAGCATTAAAACCCCGGGTCTGCTTGCAAAAGCAGGAATCAAGGTAGCAATCATGACGGATCATCCATGTACGCCCATCCAGTTTCTGCCTTTGTGTGCAGCAATGGCAGTCAAAGAGGGAATGGATGAAGAGGAAGCTCTCAAAGCCATAACCATTAATGCCGCTGAAATCACCGGCATTTCAGACAGGGTAGGCAGCCTTGCAGCCGGAAAGGATGCGGATTTGGCCATTCTGGACGGACCGCCGCTGGAATTGAAAACGAAGGTACTTTATACAATTATCAATGGTAAGGTAGTGTATAAAGGTGAGAAGTGAGAGGTTGGAGGTTGGAGGTTGGAATAAAGCAAACCCCCGAGCCCAACTTTTGTATCGGTTAACTTCCTTTTTATAGGTAAAGTAAGGAAAAACATCATGTTGAAAATAGTTACACACTCCGCCGAGGAAACTATTCAAGCGGGATACAGGCTGGGAAGCATATTGGCCAGGGGCGACATGGTTTGCCTTACAGGCGGGCTTGGATCCGGGAAAACCGCTTTTACAGGCGGCATAGCTTTGGCGCTTGGAATTGAAGGCTGTATAACCAGCCCGACATTTACAATTGTAAACGAATATGAAGGGAAAATACCTCTTTACCATTTTGACGTATACAGAATTGCCGACCCATCGGAGATGTTTGAAATAGGCTTTGAGGAATATGTTGAAGGGAACGGCGTTGTTGTAATCGAATGGGCTGAGCTTATAAAGGATATTCTCCCTGCCGGTTATATAAATGTTGTTATGGACCAGGATTTCAAAACAGGCTCCGACGTAAGGAAGCTCAGCTTTCAATTCATCGGCGGCAGATATGCGCAGTATGAGGGGAGGCTTGGTATATGAGGATACTTGCTGTTGATACATCCTCGGCTGTTGCCGCGGTTGCAATAATGAATGAAAGGGAACTGCTGGGCGAATTTATTCTCAATCACAAAAAGACACATTCCCAAAAGCTGATTCCCATGATAGATGTAATAATGAAAAATCTCGAGCTTTCTCCCGAAGATATTGACGTATACGCCGCATCCAGCGGTCCCGGCTCATTTACCGGACTCAGAATCGGTATAACAACCATAAAAGCAATGGCTTTTGCCGCAAAAAAGCCTGTTGTGAGCGTTCCGGCACTTGATGCCCTTGCATACAATGTGCCAAATACCGGGGCATTGGTTTGCCCCATGATGGATGCAAGAAACAACCAGGTTTACACTGCTTTGTACAAGTTTGAGAAAGGTATGCAGGTAAATATTTCCGAGTATATGGGCGTACCCGTACAGGAACTTGTCCAAATAATCAGAGGAAAAAACAGCGATGTGCTGATTATAGGCGATGGAGTCCTGATACATAAGGAATATCTGAAAAGCGAGCTTGGCCCGCGTTGCCATTTTCCGCCTCAATACCTTCTCCAGCAAAGAGCTTCGTCAGTGGCACAGCTGGCTTTGAACAAAGCGGCGGAGGGCAAACTGGAGAACTGTTTCGATATGGTTCCGTTCTATCTGAGAAAGTCCCAGGCAGAAAGGGAATTGGAAAAGAAAAGACAAGAAAATACGCCGGAGGCAAAATGAGCGTTATAGAGGTGATAAGGGCCGGCAGCGAACATATCGACGAGATTATGGTCATCGAAAACCTGAGCTTCAAGATACCCTGGTCCAGACAGTCCATGGTTGATGAAATAATAGGTAATACCTTTGCCTATTATTTATGTGCAAAAGCAGACGGCAGGATTGCAGGATATGCCGGCATGTGGCAGGTATGCGATGAGGGACATATCACAAATATAGCCGTTCATCCGGAATACAGACAGGGCGGGATCGGGAGTGCGCTTTTGGAAAATCTCCTGAGTCATGCCAGGAGTTCAGGAATAGGCAGTATGACTCTGGAAGTCAGAAAGAGCAATATACCTGCCCGGATGCTGTACCGTAAATTCAAATTTGTGGAGAGTGGGTTCAGGAAAGCCTATTATGCCGATAACAATGAAGATGCGGTGATAATGTGGCGTAGGGACTTAGGGCTTGTCCAGCAATAACTGTACCAAGCATTCCGGCTGATTTTCCGTTCAGCTTCGCAGATGTCAGCTTAGATACACAAAGTATCTGCGCTTCCATCCGCTTTACTGAACAAAAAATCATCACGGAATCAGATGGCACATTTATTACCAGACAAGCCCTTATACTGAATATTCAAATCCTATCTTATCCTCCATGCGGGTACCGGATGCCTTTATAGTCCCGGTTGGCAACTCCAGCACGCTATGCGCCTTATGCACGATTTTGGAAACCTTCCAGGGTTTGATATCTTCAATCAAGTGGACTACGGTATTGTCCTTGTCCAAAAAAACTATATCCAGTGGTATTTTCATAAAAAACATATGAATTGAATTGCAGGGGGCTATATGCAGTCCGGAGCCGGCGGGAAGCCTGTTTACGCCCATAAGGCCTTTGAAGCGGGTGAAAAATGTATTGGCAGTGCTGCAATTTTCAGCAAGTATTGTATTTTTGGAAGTGTTAACTATTTTCATATATACCTCGCATAAAGTTTATGAGATTGCCGCGCTTCATTGCATTCCGCTCGCAATGACAAAGTCGGGATTGCTGCTTGGAAGTTTTCTTAATGCCCTGCTGAAGGGACCCACGATGACATAATTCTACCATAAAAAAAATAAACAAGAAATAAGACATTATTACTATAGCGGAGTATAATTATTATGTATACGTGAAATATCAGGAATAGTATATGGTCAGAAATAGTATAAGGTGAGGAAACTCAGTCATTCAATACAGGTGGTGATATCCGGTTGGAAATGTCAGACTATGATTTGATTCAGAAATGTCTGGCGGGAGAACAGCGTTATTTTGAAGAACTGGTTACGAGATACAAGAAATTGGTGTATAGTGTTGTATATAATATGATAAACGACAGGGAAGAGGTCAGCGACGTCTCCCAGGAGGTTTTCATCAGGATATACAAAGCCTTGAGCCGCTACAATCCTGAATACAAATTTTCAACCTGGGCGGTGAGGATAACCACCAACCTCTGCCTTGACATACTTCGTAAAAAGAAGCTGGATTCTGTGCCGATAGAAGAGATAGGGGATGTTTCATCCGGTAATGATACACCCGAAACAAAATATATAAACAAGGAACGGAGTGAAAGAATACGGCGGGCAGTAGTGGGTTTGCCCGAAAAATACAAGGTACCGCTGGTCCTGTTTCACCAGAACGGGCTATCATATGAAGAAATGACGCGGGTATTGAACGAACCCATGACAATAATAAAAAACAGGCTCTACAGAGCCAGGCTCATGTTGAGGGAAGCGTTACAGACAGACAGGAAGGAGGAAGTTTTGTGAACTGTGAAGTATCAAAAGATTATATGATGAAATATTTTGACGGGGAGAGGAATGATATTGAAGAAGTACGGTTCAGGCAGCATTTGAAAAATTGTGGTAAATGCAGTGAAGAGTTCAATTGTATGGCTGAAATATTTTCATCTCTTGAAACAGCGGGTACAATACAGCCTCCTGAGGGGTTTGAAGCAAGGGTAATGGAAAAAGTCAATGCGGTGGAAAGCACCCGCAGGGAGCAAAGCTCACGGATGCTGGTATTACTGTATAATGCTGCAACCGTAGTATCAATTATATTGTTAATGGTGTTTGTGGCGGATATCAGGCAGGGCGGTATTGCAGCTGCTGTTGGGAGCATCAGGGAGTATTTTGGCTCATTCGGCGGCATAATGGCTGCAGTTTTTGGAGTAGTCGGCGATATGTTCGTCCTTCTGTTCGGGGTGGTAGTTGTAATATTGCGGGTGTTCGTTTCCATAGTAAAGACGTATTATTATATATTTGTTGTCCTGGCGGTGCTGCTGTTGGTCGTGCAGAGACTGTATGTCCTTGTTGAGGCTCAGGACGGGAGGAAATCCTGATGAAAAAGTTTGCTTTTTTTCTGCTGATATTTATTGTATTAACGCTTGCAGTATCACCGGCAATTGCCGAAGGGATTTCTGTTTTATCAGAAAGTGGTGATAAAGTAAGCCTTTTTGAAGATATTCATATAACTGAGAAAGTAAATGGGAATGTTATTGTCATACTTGGAAATGTCAATGTGGACAGCGAGGTAAACGGCATTGTGGTAACGGTATTCGGGAATGCCAATATAAATGCAAGGGTTTCGGAACAGGTTGTTACGGTTTTCGGTAATTCCATTATGGGCGAAAAGGCTGTTACAGGAAATCTCATAACCCTGGGATCGGTTCAGAAAATGAAAGGCTCAAGAATATCGGGAAATGAAGTCAGGATATTGGGAGAAATGATGAATATAAATATAGGGGCGATATTGTATTTGCGTGTTGCCATTCTGATCCTTTTTACTGTAGCTGTGCTGTTAATCGGCCTTTTGATTCTTGTCGTCTATAAAAAGAAATTCGAGAAAATGACAGAAAATGTGGAGCAAAAACTGGACAGGAAATTGATACTGGGGTTCCTGGCGTACTTCGGCGCCAGTATCCTTTTTGTTATGCTTGCGATAACACTGATAGCTCCGGCGCTTTATCTGGCGATTCTCATACTGGCGTCCATAACATCCAGTATCTTCGTAGGAAGACTTATTTTGAAGGCTTTGAATCCGACCCAAAGCATAATTATGGAATTTATTACAGGGTTGATCACAATCACACTGGTGAAGCTGCTTCTTGTATATCTTCTTCCCCAGGAGGAAATCATTCTGAGTCTGGTTCTTCTTGGAGTATTTGCAGTATTTATAAATTCCCTGGGTCTGGGAATAATCATGGAAGCCAGGGCAGCGAAAAAGTGATGGCTGCCGCTATAATATATTTGTTTGGCTGCCGCTATAATATATTTGTTTCACTGTAGTAGTAATAGCAAATTACAATTCTTTTTGCTATAATACTGTTAAGCGTATACGTATATGGAGGTTTGGATAATGGTACTAAAGGAAATAATTATAAAAAACAAGTCAGGCCTGCAGTCAAAATCTGCAGCAGTGTTTATACAGAAAGCTGCCAATTACAAATCCAGCATCTGGATAGAAAAACATGAAAGAAAAGCTAATGCAAAAAGTTTGCTTGGGTTGCTGTCATTGAGTATTGGAAAGGGCGAAAGGATAGCCGTAATCGTTTCAGGTGAAGATGAAAGCAAGGCGGCGGAGGAGCTTGAAGAATATCTCAAATCCGATTCGGCGGAAGTAATTTAAAATGTTTGATATACAGGAAGAACTCAAAAAAATGCCCGATAAACCGGGCGTTTATATTATGAAGGATGAGAATGGAAGTATTATTTACGTAGGTAAGGCTGTAATACTAAAGAACAGGGTCAGACAGTATTTTCAGGCTTCCGCAGTCCATCCGCCCAAGGTACAGGCAATGGTGGCGAGGATAAAGGAATTTGAATACATTGTCACCGATTCCGAACTGGAAGCCCTGATACTGGAATGCAACCTGATCAAAAACCACAGGCCCAAATTCAATATCCTTTTAAAGGATGACAAGAATTATCCCTATATTAAGATTTCAATGAATGAAGCCTACCCCAAGATATTAATGACCAGAAGGGTGGAAAACGACGGTGCGAAATATTTCGGACCGTATTCAAACGTATATGTCGTAAAGGAGACCATAGGCCTGCTTAGAAAAATATTCCCCATAAAAACCTGCAAAAGGATATTGCCCCGTGACTTGGGAAAATATAGGCCATGTCTGAATTATGATATCTATCAATGTCTCGGGCCTTGCAGCGGCAAGGTGGACAAAGAAGAATACAGGGCTTTGATGAAGGATGTCTGCTTATTTCTTGACGGTAAGCATGAGAATATCGCAAAAAAGTTTGAGGAACAAATGCTTGCGGCATCTGAAAATCTTGATTATGAAAAAGCTGCAGCCCTGCGGAACAAACTTAACAGCTTGAAACAGATATCCGAAAAGCAAAAGGTGCTCTCAACCGCAATGCTTGACCAGGATGTCATAGGCTTGGCCAGGGACGCCACCGACACTTGCATTCAGGTATTCTTCATAAGAAGCGGCAAGCTGATTGGCAGAGAGCATTTTATTTTTGAAGGCGTCGGGGAAAGTGAGACGGAGGAGCTTTTGTCTGCTTTTATAATGCAATTTTATGATTCCGCCGCATATATTCCGGGCGAGATAATAGTTCAGGAGCAGGCAGGCGAGCTGGAGGTGCTTGAAAGCTGGTTGTCGATGAAGCGGCAGGGAAAAGCGCGGATAACCGTACCGAAAAAAGGCGGGAAGCGTCATCTGGCGGAAATGGTTTCCAGGAATGCCGCGATAGCATTGGAGCAATTCAGGGAAAAGCTGTCACGTGAAGGAACCGCGCTTCGGGAAGGCTTACAGGGACTGGCCGGAATAACCGGCCTTGAAAAAATCCCCGGCAGGATAGAGGCTTATGATATTTCCAATACCGGATCATCGGAGATGGTGGCGTCGATGGTGGTGTTTGAGGATGGACTTTCCGCAAGGAAGGAATACAGGCGGTTCAAAATAAAGACCATCGACAGGCAGAATGACTATGCCAGTATGCAGGAGACCATATACAGAAGGTTCAAGCGGGCGGAGAAAGAAGCGGAGCAGGCAGCCGACCCTGCATATGCAAATGGAGCCGCAAGTGGGGACGGTTCTTCTTTGCGTGCGAAGTTTTCCAGGCTGCCCGACCTGATTCTGCTGGATGGCGGTTTGGGGCATGTCAATGCAGTATGCCAGGTATTGGATGAGTTGAATATCAGAATACCTGCCTGCGGAATGGTAAAGGATGATAATCACAGGACCAGAGGTATAGTTTTACCCGGAAAGGAAACCGATATTACAAAGAATCTTCCTGTATTGCGGCTGGTTACAGCCATCCAGGATGAAGCCCACCGGTTTGCCCTGGACTATAACAAAAAACTCAGAGAAAAGAGATATACCGTATCCGTACTTGATGAAATCGAAGGTATAGGGACCAAGCGCAAGAAGGCATTGCTCAAGCATTTCGGGTCTGCGGCTGCTGTCAGGAAGGCAGGTGTTGACGATCTGCTTGCCGTGGAGGGCATAAACAAGACCGCTGCCGAAAAAGTATATCAGTATTTCAATGGGGAAAGGCTGGTATAATATTCTTTCCATATTGCTCTTGAGTACCGGAGATTATATTATATAGTAAAAGGAGTTCCTTAACATGGCGCTATACGCAATTTCAGACCTGCACCTGGCATTGAGCACCGATAAGCCTATGGACATATTCGGGACCGGATGGTTAAACTATATGGAAAGAATAAACAGGCATTGGCAGGCTATTGTATCAGAGGGGGATACAGTGATTATTCCAGGCGATATATCATGGGCGACATACCTGGAAAATTCTGTTGAGGATTTCAAGTTTATTGATTCGCTGCCGGGCAGAAAAATCATTTCCAAGGGCAATCATGATTATTGGTGGACTACCGTTAGCAAGCTTGAAAGGTTTCTATCCGATAACGGTTTTTCCACCATCAGTTTTATGCATAATAACAGCTTCAGAGTCGAGAACAGCGTCATATGTGGTACAAGGGGCTGGAAGATACCTGGAGATGACGGCTTCAATGCGGAAGACCGGAAGATATACCAGAGGGAGCTCCAACGTCTGGAGCTTTCCCTTAAAAGTGCGGAAGTGCTGCCCGGAGACAGGCTGATTGCCGCAATACATTTTCCCGTTTTAAATTCCAAAGGTGTTTTTTCGGAATTTTTGGAAATAATGCAAAGGTATGGCGTTAATCTATGTATTTATGGGCATTTGCACGGGGATGCTTTTAAAAATGCCGTGGAAGGCATGCAAGGCGGTGTGGAATTCAGACTGGTATCGGCGGATTACCTGGAATTCAAGCCGCTGATGCTGTAACTGTAAGTGATTGTCGGTTGGTGGTTGGTGTTTCCTCATTAAAAAATTTCATTTTATATTGGAAAACAAAAAAGTTAATGTTATAATGTATTGGTTAAACAGGAACAAAAAATTGGGAGGACATGAAGAAGAATGCAGGTTAAAGTAGAGAATACGGGAAAGAATGTTGTACAACTGGAGATAGAAGTTGATGCAGCAAAGTTTGAAGTAGGCATGCAAAAATCTTTTGCAAAGAATATAAACAAGTTCAATATACCCGGCTTCAGAAGAGGTAAGGCGCCAAGGAGCATGGTGGAGAAATTCTACGGCGAACAGGTGCTTTATGAGGATGCCATAAATATTGTATGTCCCGAAGCTTATGATGAAGCTATAGAAGCAAATGACATTCATCCTGTCGCGAGACCGGAAATAGATATTAAAGAGATAGGCAAAGGCAAGAATCTCGTTTTTACTGCCTCTGTAACCGTTAAACCGGAGGTTGAATTGGGACAGTATATGGGCGTGGAAGTCCAAAAGGCCTCTTCGCTTGTAACTGATGAGGATGTAGAAAAAGAGTTGGAAAAAGCCCTGGACAAAAACGCCAGGCTTATATCCATCGAAGATAGGGGAGTTCAATCCGGCGATACAGCTATAATAGATTTCGAGGGATTTGTCGACGGGGTTCCTTTTGAAGGTGGCAAGGGCAGCGGCTATAATCTCGTTATCGGTTCAGGTTCGTTTATCCCTGGATTTGAAGACCAGTTGATTGGTACGGAAATCGGAGCCGAACCGGATATCAGCGTAGTATTTCCCGAAGATTACGGCAAGGCTGAATTAGCAGGCAAACCTGCGCTTTTTAAAGTCAAGGTCAAGGAAATCAAGGTAAAGGAACTTCCCGTACTGGATGATGAATTTGCCAAGGATGTAAGTGAATTTGAAACTCTTGATGAATATAGGGCCGATATTAGAAATAAGCTTGTTGAGAAGGCTGAACATAAGGCGCGGCACGAGAATGAAGATAATGTAGTTGAAAAGGTGGTTGGAAATGCAGGTGTAGATATCCCCGATGTAATGGTGGAAAAGCGTATTGACGATATAGTGTATGATTTTGGGATGAGACTCCGTTATCAAGGCATGGATCTTCAGAAATATATCGAGATTATGGGTATGGATATGAAAACCTTCAGGGGGCAGTTTACAGAGAGGGCAAGCAAGGAAGTGAAGACACAGCTTGTTATAGAAAAAGTGGGCAAGACAGAGAATATCCAGGCTACTGACGCAGATTTCGATGAAGAAATGAAAAAGCTTGCTGAAAATTACAAGCAAACAGAGGAAGATTTCAGAAAGCAACTAAAAGAAGACGATATCGTTTACATCAAAAGTACGCTGATTGCAAAAAAGACGGTGGAATTACTGGTATCTAATGCAAGACTGGTATAATAAGAAAATATGCATAGAGGTATTTCAAATGGGAACATACCTTAACGCAAAAGGAATATCTCCTGCTCGAGCAAGGTGTGTCCCCATACAGATTGTGCAGTGAATTTTCACAGTATGGTTTATTTTATAAAATATATGGGAAAAAATAAGGAAGTATAAACAAAATTCATTTAACTGCCGTAGTATATATAGAGGCTTTGGAGGAGGGGTAATATGAGTCTGGTACCGATAGTCATTGAGCAAACCAATCGTGGTGAGCGTTCCTACGATATATTCTCAATGCTTCTTAAAGAAAGAATAATAATGCTGAGCGATGAAGTGAATGATGTCACGGCAAGCCTGATAGTAGCGCAGATGCTGTATCTTGAGTCAGCCGACCCGGACAAGGATATTCAGCTTTACATCAACAGCCCTGGAGGATCCATTACTTCAGGATTTGCCATTTATGATACCATGCAGCATGTAAAATGCGATGTCCAGACCATTTGTATCGGATTGGCGGCAAGCATGGGTGCATTCCTGCTGGCGGCGGGTGCTAAAGGCAAAAGGTTCGCACTGCCCAACAGTGAGATACTGATACATCAACCGCTGATTGCAGGCGGACTTAGCGGTCAGGCAACGGATATAAAGATACATACCGAGTGGCTGATAAAAATCAAAAACAGGTTGAATGCGATTTTAAGCGAGAGAACAGGACAGCCCCTTGAAAAAATCGAAAAAGACGTAGAAAGAGATTTTTTCATGGCTGCCGAGGAAGCAAAGGCCTACGGTCTGGTAGACGAAATCATGACTAGAAAGAAATAAATGGGGTGGAACAATGTCCAGATATGATGAAAAGAAGCAGCTTAAGTGCTCTTTCTGCGGTAAGACCCAGGAACAGGTAAAAAGACTGGTGGCCGGTCCTGGCGTGTATATATGCGATGAATGTATTGAGTTGTGCTCCGAAATCATTGAAGAAGAATTCGAAGACACAAAAACCGATACGGAATTGAACGATATACCCAAACCCAAAGAAATCAAGGCAATACTGGACCAATATGTTATTGGACAGGAGATAGCCAAGAAGAACCTGTCTGTTGCAGTTTACAATCATTATAAAAGAATAAATACCGAAGTCCGTGCCGGAGATGTGGAAATACAGAAGAGCAACATCATAATGCTGGGTCCCACCGGTTCTGGCAAAACCTTGTTGGCGCAAACGCTGGCAAGAGTTTTGAATGTGCCCTTTGCAATAGCCGATGCAACTTCGCTGACTGAAGCCGGCTACGTGGGAGAAGACGTAGAAAATATACTTCTGAAGCTCATACAGGCTGCGGATTACGATATTGAGAAGGCGGAAAAAGGCATTATTTATATTGATGAAATCGACAAGATAGCCAGAAAGTCTGAAAATCCTTCCATTACAAGAGACGTAAGCGGTGAAGGCGTCCAGCAGGCCCTTTTGAAAATCCTTGAAGGGACGACTGCATCTGTACCCCCGCAAGGCGGGAGGAAGCATCCTCATCAGGAATTTATCCAGATAGATACTACAAATATACTGTTCATATGCGGCGGAGCTTTTGATGGAATTGACAAGATCATACAGAACAGGATAGGTAAAAAGGCCATCGGTTTTGGCGCCAGGATAGAAAGCCAGAAGGAAAAGGACGCCGGACAGATACTGACAAACATACTTCCGCAGGATTTGTTAAAATACGGTCTGATACCGGAGTTTGTGGGAAGGCTGCCCATTGTGGTTACACTGCATTCCCTTGACAAGGAGGCGCTGGTTCAGATTTTGACCGAACCAAAAAATGCGCTTGTGAAGCAGTATCAGAAGCTGTTTGAAATGGACGATGCGCTTCTGGAATTCGAACCGGACGCGCTTGATGCGATAGCGGAGAAGGCACTTGCCAGAAATACGGGCGCCAGGGGTCTCAGAGCTATAATTGAAGAAACCATGCTGGAAGTGATGTTTGACATACCATCGGTGAATAATATCGAGAAGTGTATTGTTTCCAGAGAGACTGTAGAGACCAAGAGCCGGCCGCAAATGATAATAAATGAAAACAGGAAGCCTTTGAAAAAGGCCATAGGCAAGAAGCCCAGAGTCAAGAAGGAATCTGTTTCATAGATAATTCCCATAATACAATTATAAACGCCATAAAAGCCTATAATGCGTCTTATGTTAATGAATAAGTGGTGTGAAAGCAGGGATAAAAGCTTCATACCGCTTTTTCATTTCTATGTTTATATTAATCTGGTTAAAATGTAAATGAGAAACATAAAAAATAAATATTGACAGAAAGCGATAAAATGTTGTATTATAATAATACTAAAACTTACATATTAGTAAAACAAAAGGAGGAAGAAGATGCTGAATAACACAGTATTAACGGGAAGATTGACGAAGATTCCGGAAATAAAGCAAGTGGGTGAGAACCTAAAACCTGTAGTTAATTTTACACTGGCTGTAGAAAGGGATTTTGCCGACGATAGCAATGAAAGAAAAGCAGATTTCATACCGGTAGTGGCATGGAATGGGCTGGCAAAATTTATTGCCGGAAATTTCGGAAAGGGCGGAGCACTCTCAGTACAGGGAAGACTTCAGTCCAGAAACTGGGATGACGCAGATGGAAAAAAACACTATGTTATCGAGCTTGTTGCAGACAATGCATATTTTGCAGGTGAGAGTAAAAAATCGAATGAGATGGTTGCTGAAAATGATGAGGATTATAGATAAAAATTTTAGGGGGTTGCCGAATGACAAATATGTACCTGGAAAACAAGCTGCTGCTTGAGAGTGGCGAAGAAGTGGATCTGGATTGTCCCATTGAGCTTGAGTACTATCTCGTCGAGAGTGAGATCAGCGCTCTGGAGGAATTGGCAGGAAAAAGGATTTATGGTATCGGCATTATTAAAAAAACAGTGAAGGAATGCTGTGAGGGAGAGCTTGTCCCGGATTTCTCATGCTGTATCACCAGGACAAAGGAGGTGCTTAAAAAACTTGCAAGCAACTCAGTCACTCCTATAGCCCTTCATTCTGTTCTGGAGGATATTATTGACGTTTATTGATAGATTGAACAACGTCAACAGTCCCCCACCTCTTAGGTAGCGGGTTTCCGACGGAAAGCTGTCAGTGGTGAGTACAATCTCCCACTGACGTTGTTCAAACGCCACGCGAAAGCGGGGCGCGCAAGCGTAGCTTGCGTAAGCCGGAGCCGGA
>VEPD01000181.1 GCA_012027035.1 Ruminiclostridium sp.
CAAAGCACCCTAAACACATTTTTAGCTGCTATACGGTGACTAATTCGTTCAACCTCTGTAAATCTAATTGATCCACACCTTTTCATACCTGTTTTTTATCCCTAGCCTGACAACCCTGTAAATTTCCCGGACATAAATATTATTAGCTTTTCCTTCATCAATAACCAAATTCAAATACTCCATCGGAAACCTCAGACAATAGCCACAGCCGCTTGTAGCAATCTGGCATGGGGTTGATACCACCTCAAATACATACCCCTTCTTCTCCAACAGCCTGCAGAAATTCATGGCAATATTTCCCGAATCTAGAATAGCGATGCCATACATTTTACCTCACCTCAATATATATAATATTGAGAAATGCAGGTTTTGTGAAAAAAGCAGCGCCAGAGCCATTAGACTCCTATTCTGTTTTCCCTTGCATAGTAGAACAGGTACTGCTGGGCAAAGCCTGCCAGATGGCCGAAATATTCATGCGCAAAAGTCTGAATTTCCTTAAAGGATGCTTCACGTTTCAGATATAATTCCTCCATTACACGCTTGACCCAGACGTCGGTGGGAAATACGTCATATTTGGCGCCGCTATACAGCAAAGTGCAATCAGCCACCTTATTTCCAACTCCCGGCAGCCTTGTGAGAAGCTCTCTGGCGTCACCCGTAGCCAACCGGCCCAGCATGTCCAGCTCTACAACACATTTGGCAACCTTCCCTGCGGTATTCAGAATATACTTGCATCTGAAGCCTCCCCTGCAAGCTTCCAATTCCTCAAGGTTTGCACCCTGCAGCTTGTCCGACCCGGGAAAAGTATAATAGCTTTTACCGCCTGCTGTAAGCTCTTCTCCATAAATATTTGAAATAGCTGCAACCACTTTCATGATCATAGGTATTCTGTTATTGGCAGAAATAATAAAGGATATCAACGCTTCCCATGGATCCTGCCTGAGAAGGCGGATACCATATCCGAAGGCTATGGCTTTTTCCATGATTTCATCCTTGGCAAGTTCTTTTTTTATGCTGGAGTAATCCCTTCCAAGATCCAGATAATCATACCAGATATCCTGAAAATCCTTGAAGCTGGAGTAGCCTATTGTCATCAGACCATCCCGGAATTTTACATTCCCTACCCTGTTTCTTACAACTCCCGTATAACTGCCGTCAGTTTCCCTTATCCAGCGGAAGCACTGACCGCATTCAAAGGTATGGACAGCATCAAAGTCCTTTATCCCGCCTATTATGATAAAATCCGGTCCCTCTTCTATTTCCAGTCCTCTGTAAAGCATTTCTTTTCCTCCGGTTTTATATTTATATCCCACTATTTTAATGCTATAATAAAAATATTGTACAGTACTACAGCGTAGATTTCATTATAAAAATTATAATATCAGCATTCATGCCCCTTTCAGAATCAGTCCGAATGCTTAAACGCGCTCTTAATTCTGAAAAAATAAATCGGTAATTGACGCTGTAGCAACAGTGAAAGGAATTATTATGAAAGAGAAAATATACACCATACCTGTGACAGAGGTATTCGGTGAAGAGTGTGAATGCCCGATGTGCCTTTTGGAAAAAAGACTGGAAGATGAGTATATAAACTACTTTCTTGGTCCCTCGCTCATGGAGCCCGACTGCAGAATGGATACAAACGAAAAGGGATTTTGCAGAAGGCATTTCCAACAGCTTTACAACAGTCAGGAAAACCGGCTGGGTCTGGGTTTGATGATAGATACCCATTTGCAGGAGCAGATCTGCCGCCTGAAAAAGGCTTATTATCAAGTGGAACCAGGGGCGAAGGCCATGTCGGGAAACCCCTTTGCCAGATTTTTCGGGGGCAAAACAGCAGCAGCATCCGGCTGTGATATTGCAAAAATCCTGAAGCTCCTCAATGCTCTTGAATGCAGCTGTTCTATATGCTGTAAACTGGACCATACAATGGAACGCTATCTGGACGTAATTTTTTATCTCTGGTCCGGGGAGATTGAATTTAAAAAGACCTTTGAAAGTAAGAAAGGCTTTTGTCTCAAGCACTTCAAACAATTACTGGAGTCATCTGAAAAGTATCTGAAAGCAGCAGAAGTCAATGACTTTTTAAATATTCTTTTCAATATGCAAATGGAAAACCTGGCTAGAATACAGCAGGAAGTAAACTGGTTCACCAGGAAATTCGATTACCGCAACAACGACGCCCCATGGGGTAATTCAAAGGATGCGATACCGAGAAGCATTCAAAAGCTCAAAGGCTACTGTGAATTGAAATAAAACCCGATGGGGCGGATATTGAATCCTCCCCCCCATCTCACAAGCCCTATACAGGCCTCCAGCAGAGACCTGCCCTTACTTCGCTCACAGGTGGAACGACGAGGGCGTTGTTTTCTTATGTCATTTTCCAAAACATATCGAATACTTCTGTCTTATCTGCATAAATAATACTTTCCTTGTAACAATTATACCTTCTGATAAATATTATGTAAAAGAGTATAAATTATTTGAAAAGGAGTGCCAAAGCATGAAATACCAGGAAGGATATCTTGGAACAAGAGCTGAATTCGGAGAATTCATCAAGAAGGCAGTACCTGAATTGTTTTCAGGCAAACTGACCGTAGAAGGAAAACCCGTTAACCTGCCTTCTGATGCAGATCTGGATTATAAGGTAAAATACGATGAGGATGAACAGGGCGGTTCAGTTACCATCAAGGTAGCATGGGAAAAGGAAAATTTTGAAATAGACCTTGATGACTAGAACGCAATCACAGAATTAGGGGGATATATTCCCCCTAATTCAATGCATGAAGGGAGTGCCGGCTTTGTCAACCGCAAGCAGTGAACCGCTGGATATTATCCTAAGGAACTATCCGGTCAGTGTTCTTGAAATAAAAAATGAATCCTATAAGGACAAAAAAGGTGTCTGGTGGATAAAAACCAGGGAAGGTATGTGGATTCTCAAGAAGATTTCCAATTCAGAGGATACTCTTAAATTCATCCTTGGCGCAGTAAGGCATTTATCCTCCAACGGCGTAAATTTACCCGCAATATTCAAAACCACAAATGGCAAGGATTATGTCAACCTCAAGGGTGTCTGTTATGTATTGTCTGAAGCAATAGAGGGAAGAAATCCTGCATACGCTTCCTCCGACGAATTAAATCTTGTAGTTTCGGGACTTGCTCAATTTCATAAGTCTTCAGCAGGCTTTTTCCCTGCTCCGGACACAAAACCCAAATATCACCTTGGTTTGTGGGTAGAGGATTATTCAGAGCAAATCGAAGATGTTAACAGCTTTTACAAGAAAGAACTGTTAAATGAAGGTACCAATAAAACCGGAGAGGTCATCATCAAGGAATTCCCGTATTTTTATGAAAGGGCGCGAATTGCTATCGATGGCCTGAGAGGACAGGATTACAAAGCCTGGGTGGAAAAAGCGGGCAGGACAGGGAGTCTATGCCACCAGGATTTTGCAGCAGGAAACCTCATTATTACCAGGACCAACAGCCTGTATGTACTGGACACCGATTCAATTACAGTAGACATTCCGGCAAGAGACATCAGAAAGCTGCTTAACAAAGTCATGAAAAAGTCAGGCAAGTGGGACAGGAATCTGACTCGCACCATGCTGGCCCGGTATCAGAAGGTTAATCCTCTTACCGCTTCGGAATGGCGGGTCGTAAAGCTTGACCTCATGTTTCCTCACCTTTTTATCGGAGCAGTCAACAAATATTATTACCGGCGTGACAAGGAGTGGTCTGAAGATAAATACCTGCAAAGGATAGAAGAAATGGCAGCCTTTGAAAAGTCCATCCAGCCGCTTCTTGATGATTTTAATTCAATTTTACCGTTTTAAATTTATTTTGAAAGGATAAGAGCTTTGAGTACCGATAGCACTGTGAATGTATCCGAACAAAAGACAGCAATGGCTGTTTTGAGGGAATACGACGCCGCACCGTCCAATATTGTACTCATTCAGGGCGGGTCAATCAAAACCGTCTGGAAGATTCAAACGGACAAAGGCGTACTTTGCCTCAAAAGGCTGAAGCAATCCTATGATAAAGCCTTATTTTCAGTAAATGCACAAATATATATAAAAAATTCCGGCGGAAATGTGCCCGGAATAATACCCAATAAAAAAGGTGAAGCCATAACTGCAAATAATGATCAGCTTTTCGTCCTATATGAATGGATTGACGGTCACGATCTGGATTTCGGCAATCCTGCGGACCTCAGGAACGCTTTAAAGGGTCTTGCCCGGTTCCATGGCTTTTCCAAAGGCTATACCCCCGCAGATGAATCAAGGACATCATCCAAGCTGGGGAAGTGGCCGGAGCAATACGGGTCAATGCTGAGCAAGCTGGGGGTGTGGATGGAAACTGCAAGGGCAAATATAGTCCAACAGAATTTTTCAGCGTATTTCAATCACACCGCTGCAATCATTGATATCGGCAAAATGGCTCTGGAGGAAATAAAGAAATCTGCCTATGAAGAACTGGCGGCAGCCGGTTCAAATTCCATCGTTCTTTGCCATCAGGACTACGGCAGGGGTAATGCCTTATTATCACGCAAAGGCGTATATATTCTGGATCTTGACGGTGTCACTTTTGACCTTCCAGCACGGGATCTGAGAAAAATCATCGGCAAGACCGCAGAAAACAGGAACCAGTGGCAAATGGAAATGATAAATGAAATTACCGGTTGGTACGAAGAAAGCTATCCCATGAATAAAAAAGAAAGAAAGCTTTTATATATAGACCTGCTTTTCCCGCATTGGTATTACGGTCTGGTTAAAAATCTGTTTCAGGCGGGCAAACCGGTAAAAGCATCTGAAATAGAAAGAATTGCAAAGCTGGAACTATCCAAGGTACCGATACTGAAAACTCTCATAAAGAAGGAGTGAATATCTTGAAGCTGGCGCTTATTTGTACGGAGAAACTTCCCGTGCCGCCCATAGCCGGTGGCGCAGTTCAACTATATATAGAAGGCATATTGCCTTATTTATCCAGGAAGCATAAAGTTACTGTTTACAGTATCAGTTATCCGGGACTGCCGGATAAGGAAACGGTGGATAATGTAAAACACATAAGGGTTCCCGGCAAAACCGAAACGAACTATCTTGAAAGCTTGAAAGCAGCTCTGGATGGCAGCTTTGATCTGATTCACGTATTTAACAGGCCCAAGTATATATTGCCCCTGTCTGCGGAGCTTCCGGGTGTAAGCTTCAGCCTCAGTCTTCACAATGAAATGTTCAACCCTGAAAAAATTGCATATGAAGACGCCATAAGGTGCGTGAAAAAGGTGGAGTTTATAAATACCGTAAGCAGGTTTATTGCTAATGGTGTGAAATATAGAATCACACAGGCAGAAGAAAAATTACGCGTAATATATTCGGGAGTGGACCTCCAAAAACACAAGACCAACTGGTCGGCGGAAGGAATTCAAAACAGGCTGCGTCTGAAGGAGCAGCTGAATCTGGATTGCAGCAGGATTGTCCTAAATGTGGGTAGATTAAGCATAAAAAAAGGCGTCCATGTACTCATGAATGCAATGAAAACAGTAATGGAAAAATCCCCTGATACGGCACTGGTAGTTGTTGGCAGCAAATGGTACGGCAAAAACGAGACAGACGATTATGTAAGATCACTGCAGAGGCTTTCACAAAGCCTTTCAGGACCGATTACCTTCACAGGCTTCATACCCCCGTCAAAGATACCGGATTACTTCAACCTTGGTGATGTGTTTGTCTGCGCTTCACAATGGAATGAGCCGCTGGCACGGGTACATTATGAAGCAATGGCGTCCGGTCTGCCCATCATTACCACCAACAGAGGCGGTAATGCAGAAGTTGTGGAAAACCTGGGAAATGGTATCGTTATAGACGATTATAAGGATCCGGAAGTCATGGCCGATAAAATATCCTACCTGCTTGATAATCCGGAAGAGGCTGAACTTATGGGCAGAAGAGGCAGAAAACTGGCCAGGGAGAAATTCAGCTGGGAGAGAGTAGCCGGTGAAGTAATAAAAGAGGGATAGCTATGAATATTTCCATTATCGGTACCGGTTATGTGGGGCTTGTGACAGGCGCATGTCTTGCATCTCAAGGTAATAATATATTGTGCTGCGATCTGGACAACGATAAAATCGGCAATCTGAAAAAAGGAATACTTCCAATTTACGAGCCCGGGCTTCCGGAGCTTGTCAGCAGGCTTACCAATACCGGCAATCTCGGCTTTACATGTGAAATGTCCGATGCTGTCCGGCATTCGACAGTCCTGTTCATAACAGTCAATACTCCGACACTGGAAAACAATATTTGCGATCTTGGTAACGTCCTTGATGTCATAAGGGAAATAGCAGACCATATGACCTCATATAGGGTTATTGTTCATAAAAGCACTGTTCCGGTGGGTACCGGCAGGAAAGTACGAAGTATTATGGAAGCACTTCTGAAGGAGCAGGGCAAGGACCTCGAATTCGATATAGTTTCAAACCCGGAGTTCCTTAGAGAAGGCTCTGCAATAAATGATTTTCTTAATCCTGAAAGGATAGTCATTGGCTCCGGCAGTGAAAAGGCGGCTGCATTTATGATGGAAATATATAAAAAACAGCGTCGAAAGGGCATCCCTCTGCTGCTTACAGGTCTTGAAACCGCTGAGATGATAAAATACGCATCAAATGCCTTTCTGGCCATGAAAATCAGTTATATAAACGAAATTGCAAACATCTGTGAGTTTTGCGGAGCTGATGCAGTGGAAGTGGCAATAGGAATGGGTCTGGACCATCGAATAGGCTGTGAGTTTCTGGCCGCCGGTCCGGGCTTTGGCGGGAGCTGTTTCCCCAAAGACCTGCGGGCGCTTTCCGGTCTGGGAAAAACATACGGCTACGATGCAGGACTTATAGACAGCGTTATTGAAACAAACCAGCGTCAGAAAAAAAGAATGGTGCAAAAAATATCAGCCGCCGTCGGCCCACTTGAAAAAAGCACAATTACATTTCTGGGTATTTCCTTCAAGCCTGATACGGACGATATCAGGGAATCGCCTTCCATAGCAATTATCAGAGATCTCCTGGATAAAAATGCAAGGATAAAAATCTATGACCCCAGGGCTCTTGATAATTTGAAAAAGCAATTCCCGGAAATGCCGGTAACATATTGCGACAGTGCATATACAGCATGCGAGGGCAGCGATTGCATAGTGCTGGCAACGGAATGGAATGAGTTTTCCCGCCTTGATTTTAAAAGCTTGAAAAACATTGTAAAAAGGCCTGTGTTCCTGGATCTGAGAAATGTCTACTCTCCTGAGGAGGTGAAGGCTTACGGCTTTCATTATGAAGGTGTGGGCAGAAAATAAAGGAAGTTAAAAAGTTTGAACTGCTCAACACAGTTCAAACTTTTTATTGTACATTAAGTATTATTAAGTATTATTTCCGGATTTTCATAAGTTGTTTGCTACAAGGCATGATCTATTGCTATTTTAAAATCATCCCATTTGGTACTTTTTTGCACAGTCTTGGCATTTGTAGACGGGCTTGCAGAAGGTATATCCAACTTGAAAGTGAAATCACTTTCTGCCGCCTTAATGGGAGTCTGCTTCTTCACCGCTGCCCGCTCAGGATAAGCGTCGGTACATTTTGCCAGGCACCGTATCAGCATACCTTCATCCCACTTTATTCTCGTTGTTTCCATTATTAACACATCCTAACTGAATAATAATTATCTCCATGATATTAATATATTAAAACAGCAGAAAAAAGTTACATTATTGCTATACTTGTTATGTATATTTGTATTACAGCAATGAATTCCATTGTACCTTTTATATTTTTATTTCCGCAAGGATAATTCTGTAGTTTTCATAGTATTAATCAGTATTCTCTGTTTTCCTGGGCTCTATCATCAGACTTTTGACTGTGATATTCAAAGCCCCGATATTTAAAGCCGTAAGCTTTTCCACTTCATTCTTGACCTTCAGCTGGATAGCCTGTATCAAAGATCTGATAGCGTATCCGTATACCAGAACCAGATCCATTTCCATAAAAATCCCATCAGGTCTGTTTTCAGCTCTGAACCTGGATATTTTGCTCACACCTGGAATGTTATTTACAATATACTCTACTATTTGATAAACTGTATAATCCGATATGGTATAGTTCCCAAGGTAACTGAAGGTAGGCCTTACAACAGATTTCTCCCCTATCAGCTGATAGTTGCCTTTACCCTTCCTTTTGAAAATCTGCAGCGGGTCCAGAAAATATCCCGAAAAGTCCTTTTTTATCTCGAATGTGGGCACAGGTATGACATGCTTCCCCTGTTCCCTCCTTGTGGATATAGCCTGCTTTATCTCAAAATCATTTGCCACGTCGGTAATATATATCGTCTGACTTACTTCAGGAAGCCCAAGGCGCGCTGCAATTTTATCCACCATTTCATCAGAAGTACCGATTATCATAACAGCCTGGGGATTGTGAAGCGTTATTGCATCCATAACGTCCTTTGCATGTTTGTCATCCAGAAACAACGCCCTTTTCACAGAACCGATCCGGGTACTTTCCTTCTTAGCCGATACTCCCGCTATCACCTGGTTCACTTTAATAAGCAGGCCGTCATCAATAATAAACTCGATTTCACTTTCTCTTGCCACCCAGGAAGCCCTGTGACTCTTTCCTGTGCCACTGGGTCCGACGAATCCCACAACTCTCAAACCGTAATCCTCCATGTATAAGTGGAACTTTAAATATTTAACTGTTCCTAAGTATATCCATTATAGCATATGAACTATAATATTTGCAGGTAGAATCTCTATACCTTGTTAAATTACTTTGAAAAAAAGTAAAAAAATGTTTACACCAGATGCTCCAAATGGTAAAATAATACTCAATTCTGCTTTTTACGTAAATCCAATATAAACAGGAGGACTGTCTATGAAGTTTTTAGCAAAGATCAACCGTGGGCTGATTTTGTCGGTATTTGTCCTGACAGTAGTTGTTATTTACCTTGTAACATTGTCAATATCTCATGCTGCCGTTATTCCCAAGATAAAGGAAGTATGTACAAATTACATTAATACAGAAATCAGCTATAAAATGCTGCCAGAAAAATACAGAAAGGAAAAACCGGATATGCCGCAAAATGAACTGGACAAGTATATCGTTGAAATGGCTATGGACATAAAAGCATTTTACACTGATAATGAGCAAACTTACAAGTATTTGATCGATAGAAACAAAGCTGACCTTGAAAATCAAAGTAAAGGCATAGGCATAATTTTCAGCTACAAAAAAGACATTGCTGATTACAAGAATATTGTTTTTGACGGTAATACCGTCACAGTCACTATTCTGACAAACTCGAGCTTTGATGGCCCCGATATAACTGCCCCAGGTATGCAGCGTGGAAATGTCTCTGCCCAGACAAACGATACAATTTTGCTGCAAAAAACGGATGAGGAATGGAAGATCATTTACGCCGACTTGCAGCAACCCATAAAAAATGGAATGGGCAATCCAGGAGTAATAAGCAGAACTATGACCCGTACAAACTGAATTTTAAATAGAAAGGATTGAATTTGTACATGGAAGCTATACTCAAGCTTTTCAATGTAAGTAAATCATTTGGCAGGAAAAAGGTTGTTGACAATATTTCTTTTGAGATTTGCGCAGGCGAAGTTTTCGGCTTTTTAGGTCCGAACGGCGCAGGAAAGACCACTACGATAAAAATGATCATGGGGTTTTTATCCGTTGATGAAGGAGATGTTTATATAAATGGCTTTAATGTAAAAAAAGACTATGAAAAAGCCATGTCAAATATAGGGGGCATTGTTGAAAACCCTGAGATGTATAATAATTTAAGCGGATTAACCAACCTTCAGATGTATGCACGTCTACATGATGGCGTTACAAAGCAGCGGATTGATGAGGTTGTCACATTAGTCGGCATGCAAAACCGCATTAAAGAAAAGATGAAAAAATATTCACTCGGCATGAAACAGCGCTGCGGGCTTGCTCAGGCTATTCTCCATAAACCGAAATTACTGATTCTGGATGAACCGACAAACGGCCTTGACCCCGCAGGTATAAGGGAGTTGCGCGATATACTTAAAAAGCTTGCGCAAGAAGAAAATGTTGCAGTCTTTGTATCAAGTCATTTACTTTCCGAAATGGAACTTATGTGCAGCAGGGTAGCTATCATCAATAACGGCAAAATACTTGGGGTAAAAACCGTTAAGGAACTGCTCGCCGATGCAACCAGAGCCGTTATACACCGTTTTATGGCAAAACCTGTTGAAAAGGCAGTGGAGATACTCACCCCGCAATACGGCAGTCTGATAAAAACTATTACTGATGATTATATTGATATTGAAGCTGAAGGGGATAAAGTTTCAGAAATAACAGCATTACTTGCAACCAGTGGCATTGGTATTCTCGGTGTAAGTAAAATAGAAACCTCGCTTGAGGAAGCATTTATCAACATGACGGGAGGAGGAAATTACATTGCGTAAGTTAATTGCTCTTTATACAAACGAAATGATAAAGATCTCAAGAAAAATCAGCGTGATTATAATTCTTGGGATAATGATTATAGGTGTTATCGGTTTTGGCGGGCTTATGAAACTGCAGGTATCAATGAACCCCGGAAATAACAACTATCTCTCACAAAATATGCAATTCCAAAAAGAGGAGATGGACAGGCAACTTGACAGCTTTAAGGGCAGGTTATCTGAAATTAAACAACAAAAGGCTTCGGCAACAGGTGCAGATCTTATGAATCTTGAATCGGAAGAAAGAAGCATTCAAAATCAGATAGATAAGCTGCAGTATGCAAAAACCATGGATATTATTTTATTTTCTTCAAGCTATCGTGCACAAGCTATTGAAATGCTCTTCAACTATAAGGAGACTGTAAACCAACTCAATTCAATGCCCGCGGCCAGCTTGACCCAAGAGCAGAAGAAACAGCTTGAAGATGCCGGGAATTACATTTCCCGTTTGGAGAAAGCTATTAAAAATAAAGATTTCAAGGAATACATTTCTGTTTCCAACGACCAGATAAATAATAATACTTTCATTTCTACTGAAGAAAAGAAAATTTCGCTTGAATCAAATGAATTAAGACTGAAATATAATTTGAAAGGTGAGGAAAACAGCTTTCCGAATAGTATGGATTCATTAATTTGGCAGATTGAAAGCGGCAAAAGGTCATTACTTTATAATATTGATTACACTTCACAAACACAGAAGCCTTTATCTTCAGAGCTTCGTGAGAAAATAAAAAACGGCGTTGCTGTGAATGTATACAAGATTGAAAAGGGTATAATCGGTAAGAACAGTAATACAGGTATGAATCCTGAAGAGCTTGCAATGCCCGGAATGGTCGGTTTCGGATCTTTTATGCTTGTTATACTCGTAATGATTTTAGCCGGCGGTAGTATTTCTCAGGAGATTTCAACGGGTTCAATAAAGTCGCTGATCATTTCTCCTACAAAACGGTGGAAAATCTTTATTGCCAAAGTGGTATCGCTGCTGACAATCGGTATTATTGGAGCATTACTCCTGTATATAGTTGCCATACTCACAAACGGAGCCTTCTTCGGCTTTGGATCCGGTACGCCTTATGTATATGCAGTAAATGGAGTTGCAAAAGAGCTTGGTTTTAATATTTACCAATTTGCAAAGTTATTTGCAGGCTTTATTGATATTATGCTTTATATGACGTTTGCCCTTATGCTTTCAATTGTAACCAGAAATACGGCTGCTTCTGTCGGCATCTCTATCGCCGTATTTTTTGGAGGCAGTATCGTAAATTCCTTCCTGCCGCTTTTTGCAAAGGGTGAATGGCTCAAATTCATACCCTTTAACAATTTAAGCTTTTCAACAAGGCTTTTCCCTTATGATACGTTAAATCAAATCATGGATCAAGGTTCCTCCGGCATGGTCAGTGTTGTAAATAATTCCATTTTATTCTCGCTTTGTTATATTGCGGTTCTTATTTTCTGTATGGGTTATACTGCCTTTGATTCGTTTAACAGACGTGATATCTGATGCAAAAAGCATACCGGCATTTCCGGTATAAATGGGAAAAAGAGAGTCTGAAGACTCTCTTTTCTTTCCCCGGATTTTTCTTCTTTTGTGTTGATTAACATTTCATCTTTAGTTACTCAAACCGCTTTGTCACTTGTAAAAATTTTTCATAATTCTACTGCAGTAATTGTGCCACAATTGTATCAATATCATGTATACCTTTCTAAAAAAATATACACGATATTGTGTTACACGATATATTGTATCATCTATGAAAATCTTGTCAATATATATGGTAAAATTTTTTGTAGGAAATTAGTATGAAAAACAAATATTTGCATTAATATATTTAAAAATGGTTAAAATGCATATTATTTTACTGTCTTTACTTCTTATTTTCACTTTTCACCATGTTTACGAGGCATATCTCACAGCCTTGACAAATCAGCACTCTGCCGAGGAACACATTCTTTATGGTCTCCATAAGCTCCTTGTTGCGAAATTGGCCGGTACAGTGAATAATAATTCTTCTTGGAGCAAAGGTTATCAATGAGCTTACCAAAAGGTCATCATAGTTTATTTCACCTTCTGCGATCTCATTTACATACTCCTGTATACATTCATTTGTTATTTCTCTTTTCGTTTCATCCAGCAATGTATATTTGTTGTCAAAACCTACGATTACATGCACAGTGTTTAATTTTGGTTCCTGTATATCGACAAAATATCTTAAAAGCCTTATGAACTCCCGGTATTCCCTGTCCATCAAAAAGTCATCCACACCTTTATCCACTACATCTTCCAGATCTCCCATATACTCCTTGAGCCTGAAATTTACGAAACCGTCCAGTATTATATTGTTTGAATTCTCGAAATAATCCATCAAACGCCTGACTATTACGTTTTTGCGTCTTATTTGAAACAGGTTATTGAAAAAATTCTTATCTTCATTTTTTATGATTGTCAGGGACTTGTTCAATATCTCCTTCTTTTCGTTGGAATTGAAATAACAATAATTGCTGTTAATTATTCTGTTTAGCAACTTTTCTTCATACTGTCTTATTATATAATCGGCAAGTGCAGCTGAAATATATGTTTTCAGTACTTTATACGACTCAATGGATCTCTCCCTGTAAAACTTGCTATCATTAATACTACAGATAATGGAAGTTGAACCCTCTCCATTTATCTCATTTATTGAATAATTTATTTTTTTGTTTTTCAATAGCCGGAGTTCATTTGTTATGTGCTGCATCACCGCATCAGCGCTTCCGTTAACCCCAATGCAAAGAAACTGCATTAACTTCACATCCCTTCAAGTGTTAGTATATGTCTAAGCAAAATGTTGTATGCAGCAAAGGTCATATGCAATTAATACCAACATGTTCCCATCTTTTCCTTTTTATAACAGTACAAGTCATACTACAAAATACATCTTAATAATACTTAGCATACTATTTATCTTCTATTATTATATGTAATGAAAAGCAGTAAGTTACATATATCGAACGCATAATGCCAAACATTATGCGCTTCGATTTCATCTGTCTATACCGCAAAAACTGATTCTTCATTATTATGATTTTTTGCGGTTTAATTATCGAACGCATAATGCCAAACATTATGCGCTTCGATTTCATCTGTTAATAGCGCAAAAAGCCAATTCTATAAAAGCACTTTTTTACGCTTATCATTTACAGCAACGTCAATTTAATCTTTTTAGGTTTTGAGAGGCAAAATAGAACCGTCAAAGGACTTTATATTCACATCCTGTATAGGTCAAACATATTATATCAGGGAAACAGACGTCATTATGAGCTTTTTTTCTTTTAAAATATACTGCAAAGCACTTTTATTCCAAATATGCGGAGAATACTTTTTAATACTAACTGCCGCCTTCCGCGGTAGACGGCGGTTATTTAAATAAAAGTCCCCGGGGTGCCATGCCCCAGGGACTTTTGGCTTGAAGCATTAAACTAAAACCGAATCAATATATTCCGAAAAACCTTCCTTCTTATCCCTTGATTTCATTTATTATACCTTTAAATTCTTCAAAGCTTTCAACGGCTACTGTCACACCTTTTTGACTGGGTCTGAATTCGTCGCCGCTGCTATCGAACCAGAATACCCTTATATCGACGTATTTCTTCCCCTTCTTTTCAACCTTTTTAATATGTATTTCCTCGCGGCTGTTTTTAACGATCTTTCCTACTAATTCTTCATTATCCCAAAAATCAGACATGCTTTTTCTCCCTTCAATTTAATGTAACGCCTACGCCGGAATAAATCCGGCTTCGGCTTACGCAGGCCTACGCCTGCGCGCCACGCTTTCACGTGGCGATTGAACAACGTC